>JABCTV010000272.1 GCA_018238205.1 Candidatus Thorarchaeota archaeon | reverse complement strand
TATTAATCGTGAATTCGAGTAGAGTTGATATTGTTGGTGGGGACTTTTCTGAAGCAACCGCGGGAGTTGTATTCGCTATGTCCAGAAATTGTTCACTAGAATTTGCTACTGTAAAACAGAATTCAATGTTCGGACTTCAAATAATAGGGTCAACAAATACTAGCGTCATAGATTGTACTGTCGATGAAAATCCAAGAAGTGCGATATACAATATGCTTTCTGAATCCACGAACTTCTGGAACAACTCTATGTGTGGAAATGGTAACTCCATTGCTGAGAATGTTTTTTATCCACCAGTGACGGTTGGTCCCTATGATGAGCTAATAGATAACGTAATCACTCACAATCGATACGGTGTATTTACTCAAGGACCAAACATTACAATTCACAACAACAATATTTCATGCAATGGGATCTTTGGTATAATGCATGGCAATGGAGATTTCTTCAATATTTCGTCAAATTGCATAACAGGTAATTTCGTAGAACCAGTGGTTAGCCCACAAGTTGCTGGGATTTACATTTCTGCTGGCGCTTTTGGAGCAATTCACAACAACTCCATCTATAGCAATAGCGGTTATGGTATCATGATGGGTAGCCTTTCAGCAATTAATAATTCGGTCTATTGGAATGAGATTGGATGGAATGGTGTTGGAAATGCTGCAGATGGCGGTACTGATAATTTATGGGATGATAATGTCACAACTGGAAATGCTTGGAGTGACTATGTTGGACCTGGTACATATCCGATTATGTTGTCATCAAGTGTTGATAGGTATCCAACCACACTAACTGATATCTCGACTCCAACGATTGATGGTCCTGCGGATGTAATCCTTGAATCTGGTACTATGAATAATGAACTAGCATGGAATGCATCGGATAATTATCCCGGTCTTTATGTTGTGTATCAAAATGGAACTGTAATAGCAAACCGCACTTGGTGTTTCAAACCTATCGAGGTGGAACTTGAACCGATGGATATTGGTGTTTACAATATAACAATCGTAATCTATGATGGAGTAGGCAACCATGTTTCTGATACCGTTATTGTTACAGTAGTCGATACAACCAATCCGACGATAAATAGTCCTGAAGACCTTGAATATGCTCCTGGTCAAACTGGAAACAATATCATATGGATTAGCTCTGACATAAATCCTGTTTCCTATGAAATCTTCAAGGATGAAATATCAACCAAAACAGGTACTTGGAACTCCAGTGGAGAATCTATTGTGTTTAATGTCGATGGGTTGTCAGCAGCTGTTTATAATTACACAATTTTGGTGATTGACATCAGCGGCAATACTGCTGCAGATGAGGTCACTGTGACTGTGGTTGATGTTACATCTCCAACTATTGATTCACCTGAGGATATAGAGTATCCTGAGTTTGAAACAGGAAATGAGATTGTTTGGCACCCTGATGATGTTAATCCAAACTCATATACTATCTATTTTGAAGATGCTCCTTTGAAATCGGGTCTATGGAATTCCAGCTCTGAGAGTATTGTGATTTCTGTGGATGGATTAGATTTGGGTGTCTACAATTACACGATTCTAGTGACAGATACTTATGATAATGCAGAACGAGATGAGGTTCTTGTTACTGTGATAGATGGCACAATGCCTACAATTAACGACGCCCCAGATGTAACCTTCACGGAGGATTCGACAGGTCACAGTATACTCTGGTCACCAACAGATCTGCATCCCGAATCTTACGAGATATTTCTTGATAGCTCCGTGATTAGAGATGGATTGTGGAATTCAACTGGAGAGAGTATCGTAGTTGATTTAATCGGTCTTGGTCCTGGTACCTACAATTATACAATCATCATGACTGATGTAGGCGGGAATACTATCAGTGATACAGTGATTGTAACAGTTACTGAGGCATCCGCAACAACAACTACGACTACAACTACTACAACAACAGTAACTGCTACTGAGGGGTATCCATTGACAATACCATTCATAATTGCTGCTACTGGAATATTCATCATCTTTGTTGTCATTCTATTAAGAAGGAAAAAGTAAAAATTGGCGGCTTAGCCGCCCCCTTTTTCTCGATAAAGAGATAGATAGAGGAATGATTAATCTAGTCGTTAGCTTCTGGAATTCTCGTGGTTAGCAATGAGCGAGTATAGCGACATCTATTCAAAAATTCTTGATGCGCGAGAAGTGCTTCGTGATGTCAAGCATGTAACTCGACTTGACAAGTCCTCGACATTCAGTAGAATCTCGGGTGGTCACGTGTATCTAAAACTTGAGAATTTGCAGAAAACTGGATCTTTCAAGGTTAGAGGTGCAGCGTATGCAATGTCACAACTTACCGATAAAGAGAAGAAAGCCGGAGTAATTGCCGCCAGTGCGGGAAATCATGCTCAGGGCGTAGCTTATGCTGCAACTCGACTAGGCATCAAATCGACAATTGTGATGCCGATTTTCTCACCTGTAGCAAAGATACAGGCAACTCAGGGTTATGGTGCAAATGTGGTTCTCCATGGAAACGTGTTCGATGACGCTCTTGCTCATGCTCGAGAGACCGCTGAAAAAACTGGAGCAACATTCCTTCATCCATTCAATGACGAAGATGTTATCGCCGGACAAGGAACAATCGGATTAGAGATACTCGATGAATGTCCAGATGTAGACGTGATAGCTGTTCCTGTGGGCGGAGGCGGTTTGATTTCTGGAATCTCTATCGCAGTAAAAGAACAACGACCAGAAGTGAAAATCTATGGAGTAGAAGCTGAATCTGCAGCATCTATGCAAGCTTCATTTGAAGCAGGAAAAATCGTCAATGTAGAGGGCATGGACACTGCGTGTGATGGTATTGCTGTGAAGAGACCTGGAAAGATTACCTATCGCATTGCTAAAGAATTGCTCAATGGTGTAGTGACTGTTGAAGAACTTGAGGTCACTAGAACGCTCTTCTTGCTCCTTGAACGGGCCAAGATTGTTGTTGAACCTGCAGGGTGTGTTGCTCTATCTGCTTACCAACATGGTAAGATTGACATCAAGGGTAAGAATGCAGTAGCAATTCTTTCTGGTGGTAACATCGATATGTCATTTATGTCAAGAGTGGTTGAGAAAGAACTTTTCAGACTTGGTCGTTCTGTTCGAGTCCGTGGTTCTATTCTTGATCGTATTGGAAGTATGAACAAGGTTCTCGGAATCGTGGCAGAATCTGGTGTTAGTATTATAGAAATCAATCAGGATCGTTCTGACCCAGATTTACCCCCTAACAGAGCAGACCTGGAAATGATCCTTGAAGTTCCTGATGATAAGGCTGTAACAAAGATGTTAAAGCTCCTAGAGAAGGAAGGACTTAGTTTCTCAATCTATGAGGATTGAGGTGCTGAAATTGGCACCTCAACACGATTCAATATTTAATGCCAAGTTTCTTGGATAGCTTTTCCA
>JABCTV010000075.1 GCA_018238205.1 Candidatus Thorarchaeota archaeon | reverse complement strand
TCACCATCTCTTCAGCTGCCCTTGGTATTGATTTGTAAACATTCACACCCTTGAATGCAAGTATGGCAGCTCCTACAGCTGTCGCTTCCTCCATATGTGTACGAATCACAGGAGTTCTGAGAATATCTGCCTGTATCTGCATCCAGGTTTCACTTCTTGATGCACCACCGCTCACCCGGACTTCTGTAGAAGGTAATCCCAGTTCACGCATCACATCAATATTCGTACGAATCTCATACGAAACACCTTCTAGGATTGCACGAATCAGATTATGGCGGGAATGACCTAAAGCGAGCCCGGCGAAGATACCTCTTGCGTGAGGGTTCCAATTCGGAGCACCAGCACCCACAAAGTGGGGAATATGGATTACACCCTCAGCACCAGGAGGGCTTTTCTCAGCAGCCTCTGTTATTATATCGTAGGGGTCAACACCGCGTTTATCTGCTATGCTGATTTCTTCACTCCCCAAGTTGTCGCGATACCATTTCAAGGCGGACCCAGTTGTGAACATACTTGCTTCAACAACATAAGCGTCTGGTACAACATGACGGCTACACAGTAATCGCCTCTCAGGATCCAACTTCACGCTATTTGAGTGAGCGAGAAGAAAAGTTCCAGTTCCCGTGGTGGATTTGATCATACCTTCACGAACAACACCAACACCCAGAGCGGCACATTGCTGATCACCACCTCCAGCAATAACAGGGGTGCCTTGTTTCAATCCAGTTTCACGAGCAGCTTCTGCATTCAGTTCACCCACAGAAGTTCCAGATTGAACAGGGACTGGTAAATTCTCCTGAGAAATACCCAGACTATTCAAAATAGAATCAGACCATTTACCCTCTTTGATATCAAAAAGAAGGGTTCTACTAGCATTCGAGAAATCGGTCACTAATTCTCCAGATAACCTATAGAGGATATAATCATGAACTAGTAGGAACTTGTCAGTCTTATCATAAATATTCTTTTCATTTTCTCTAATCCAGAGTATCTTTGGTGCAGTGAAATAAGGATCAATTGTCAGTCCAGTTATGGAATAGACTTGTTCAGGAGGTGTTTTTTCCATTATCCATTGACACTGTTTTACTGTTCTACGATCCTGCCATACTATAGCATTTCTTAGTGGCACTCCATCCTTGTCAATTGGTACTACGGTCTCTCGTTGATTTGTAACGCTAATTGCAATAATTTGTTCTGGATTGATGTTCTCTTCTTTGATACAACGCTGGATAGTTTCGCAAGACTTGTCCCACCAGCTCTCAGCTCTTTGTTCAACCCAAGAGGGATGAGGATATACTGACTCAAATTCAGAGTATGCTCTGGCAACTACATTACCAGATTTATCGAAAAACATAGAGCGGACACCAGTTGTTCCAGCGTCAATAGCTAAGACTAATTCGGTCATGGATGCCACAGAATGTAGACATGAGTTCCTCGATAAGAAGGCTTCGAGGAATCTTATTTGTAACTACGTTCAGACTCGATTACTTCTCGAATATCCCTGCGAGGACCAATACATTCCATCTTGAATTTGTAATCTTTCTTCAAACGAATTTCTAGACGCATTGCATCCCCACGAGTTCTGCATTCACAAAGATAGACAACGTATACTGGTTTGTGAGCCCTGAGGTATGTTGCGGATCGAGAACTATTGGATAGGTGCTCATTCATACGTCGGGCTAAGTCGTTAGTCATCCCTGTGTAATAGGTTTCATCTTCAGTTTCGATGATATATACAAAGTACATGGCTCTGTTAGAGAATTCCCCCATGCTTTGATAAAGGCGTTTGTTACATGCATAGAACATGTCAGAAGAAGGAGCAAAGAAAGGATCCAGTCTGTTAGCGATTTTCCTCTTTGGATTTCTTTCCATGATCTTTGCAGAGGTGTTTTCAGGGGCATCTCCATTATGGTTCCTAGGAGTATGGGGTTGGTTTGTGACCCTTCCTCTCTACTGGGCTCATGCTTTACTTCTTCTTAACCTAGCAATGAAATATGAACGGACTTCTCTTACTCAATTGTATCTATGGGGCGTAATTTTCGGACTGTATGAAGGCTGGATGACAAAAGTGATCTGGGCAGGATATATGGGAGCCACTCCAGCGTTTGGAACAGTCCTTGGTTTTGCTGTTGGAGAATTCTTTGTGATTGCACTATTCTGGCATGCATTATTCTCATTCATTATCCCCATACTCGTGTTTCAAATAATCGTTCAAGCAACAAACAAAGGTGAAGCAGGATCTATTCACACATCACATCTTGGAGTAATATCCAGAAGAAGACGTAACTATGTCCTTCTTGGTATCATCATTGTCACGGGTTCGCTCTTCCTGATGATGGGACTCATTGCAGATAGCTTCTCCATCTTGGTTGCAGGGATTATCAATCTTGCATATATCGTCTTGCTGAGCTGGTTAGTAACGTCATGGAATAAAAAACCGCTGGACCTTGAGTCGCTCCGACTTGGAAAAACAGGTCTGTCCATTACAATCATCTACCTATTCGCATTATACATATTCACCTTTTTCACTCTCTTTCCTGAAAGAATCCCATCCCTAGGGACTATACTCTTGACAATCGCGTTCTATGGTTTCGTGATAATTCTGATATTTGTCAGTCCTAGAGATACGCGAAAGACCATTGAACTACCTGAAGGAATTTTCAATTATGTTCATATCAGATGGGTTTTGATTCTGTGCTTTATGCTCGCTATTTCATGGGCTATGATGGCAGCTGTTGGTGTGATTCTAGCAACTCTGTTTTACTTAGGTATGATATTCCTAGGACCAATTCTCTTCTTCCTAGCAGTCGTGAGTGTTATTCGGAAAGCTCTTGCGAACAGAAAGATGTCTATGGAGTGAGTGCACTTAGAATGGCCGTGATGAAGTCGCCATTCATCAATGCAGTACCTGCATCAGCTGCAAGATTGAAGACCGGACCAGGATATATACCAATGACAACCAGAGCAAGTGCCAGAATCCCCATTCCAACCAACATAGAAATCCCAGGTCTGTGAGCATTCTCTGCAGCCTTTGAAACAGGACTGAACCAGACTGTAGACATCATTCTCAGATAATAACCAAGAGCGAATAGCGCATTGAAAACTGCAATGATTGTGAAGACAAGATAGTATCCTCCAGCCTGCACACCAGCTAATAGGATGAGCAGCTTTGAAAAGAACCCTGCAAGAGGGGGCATTCCCATCAAAGAGAGAATTCCAATCGCAAAGAATGTACCAACTATTGGCATCTTCTTACCTATACCCCGAAGGTCATCGAGATCTCGAGAACCAATTGCATGAAGGAATGCTCCTGCACAGAGGAACAAAAGACCCTTTGTCAATGCATGAATTATGATGTAGAAAATTCCACTCTGATATCCAAAAGCTGTAGCAGTCCCAAATGAGAATAGAATGAAGCCAATCTGAGTGATTGAACTATATGCAAGCATTCTCTTCAGGTCAGTCTGCGTCAGTGCATAGAAGTTCCCTGCAGTCATTGTTACAGCAGCAATGATTCCTAGCAAGAGAGGCCAGTTGACTATAACTGGAGAGAAAAGTATCACATTCATTCGTATGATACCGTACACACCAACCTTGATCACAACAGCAGAAAGCATCGCACTTATTCCACTGGGAGCAGCAGGATGTGCATCGGCAAGCCAAGCAGCAAATGGAATAATTGCAGCTTTAACACCAAAACCAGCAGTCATGATTGCCACTAGTATTGGAATAAGTGGATCATTTGAAGTTGAAAGAGCTGTTGCCATTGCACCCAAATTCAGCGTACCAGTCAATCCGTAGAGATAACTAGCTGACAATAGTATAAGCGTGGAGCCAATAGCAGACATCATCAGATACTTGATTGCAGCCTCAATACCTTCCCAGTTTCTTCGGAATGCAACCAGAACAAAACTACAGATACTCATTGTTTCATAGAAGACGAATAGGGTAAAGAGGTCTCCAGAAATCACAACCCCATTCATAGCACCAACCATGATCATTAGGAGTACATAGTACTGGGTTAGACCACTATCTTCCTTCATGTAGCCTATTGAATACAGGCTAACGACTAGACCCATGAAAGTGAAAAGTCCCATGAGTACTACTGAGAACTTGTCTGCTGCAAGTACAACACCCATTGGACCAGAATATGTTTCACCAGCATAGGACCACACAAAGGTTGCTGCATCATTTGCCCAGACCTCTAATCCAAGAAAATAGACATAGAGCAGGGACACTGCAAACCCAATCACAGCTATGATAGCAGGAAGTCTTCGTGTTTCCTTCTTTGTGATTACAAGTATCAATGATGCAAGAACCGCAGTAAGAACTGCGAAGGCGATGGGAAGGAGCACTGGCATTACTGTGCTGAATTCTGGGAATATCAATAGGTCGAGCTGCATTGTATTCAACCTCCTACGAGCAGTCCTGCAAACATTTCCAGGACTGGATGCATCCATCTCCAAAGAAGCCATGGATAAACACCCACAACCACAACAAAGATGGTCAATACAACACCAATGAAGAGAATCGTCTTTGGTGGATCACTCACATTCTCAAGGTCAGCCGGTAAAGGTCCAGAGAAGACTCGACGGACGAACCAGAGATAGTATGCAGCTGTAAGACCTGTGGCAACAACTGCAAGAACAGTCAGGATAAGCACTTCAATTGCTCCTGAAGTTACAGCAAGCTGCGCTGCACCTGCAAATATCATCCACTCGCCCGCAAATGCAGATAATGGAGGAGTTCCAGCAAGTGCAAGAGACCCTATGACTGCGATTGTTGCCAGATAGGGCATCTTAGGTGCAAGACCGCCCAGCTTGTCAAACTTCATCGTACCAGTCTTCAACTTAATAGCACCTGCACAAAAGAACATCAGACTTGCAAGAACACCATGATTGATGAGTTGGAAAGCAGCTCCACTCACTCCAATCAAGGTCATTGTTGAATATCCAAACATTAAGTATCCAAGTTGACTGATGCTCGAGTACGCAAGCATCATCTTCAGGTCTTTCTGAGCGATTGCAAGCATCGCACCATAGAACATAGTGATAACTGAGATCACCATAAGACCTGTGGAGTAAGTGCTGAGGGCACTCCCAAAGAGAGGAATGACAATTCGAATTACTCCGTAGGCAGCAGTCTTGGTCATAGCTCCACTAAGAAGAACAAGAACTGGCATGGGAGCCTCACCATAGACCGGTGGAGCCCACACATGTAAAGGTACAAGGCCCAGCTTGATTCCGAATCCAAGCAAGAAGATTAGACCTATGAGTTTTGCAGTTTCTGTAGCAATGCTAGAGGTGTCAAGATAGGTCATAGTGTCCAATGAGATAATCTCAAGAGACCCAGTATTACTGAAGATGATGAAGACGGCTATCAGAGATACAAGTCCACCAGCTGCAGTCCATATCCAGAATTGTAACGCATTTCTTGCACGTTTTGCAGAGTCTTCTGAAACACCGTAGAGGTAGACCAGAATGAATGCTGGAATCAACATGACTTCGTAGAACAAGAAGAATTGCATTAGATTTGTAGCATAAATCACACCCACCATCGCTGCGATGAACCAGACCATTAGTGAGTAGTAGAGTCCAGGATTCTTGAGATTCTCCATGTAAACAAAGGAGAACATGACCGAGAATAGTCCAAGACCAGTAATCAGTAGAACAATGGGAATGCTAAGTCCGTCAGCCAGAAAACCAAGGGTCATTATTGGGCCAAGATCTCCACTGAGCCATACGTAGCTCTGAGAAACAGACCCGCCATTCTGCACTTGTAAGAGCAGTAAAACATTGAGTACGATTGCGCCAATTAGAGAGAGAGAAGCCAAAGCTTTTCCAGCCGTTTCGGAACGCTGTCCAGCAATCAATGTGAGAAGTCCACCTATGATGAGGACAAGTAGAGTAAGCACCATGGATGAGTCGATGAATAGGATAAGATCAAACTGCATTTCTTCTGCCTCCTACAAGTAAATCAGTATCAAAAGAAACGCGATGATTCCTAACATCATACCCAATACATTGGTATTGAGCACACCAGTCATTGTACGTCGCCAACCCTTTGACAGGGATTCCATCCCACCACTGAGTGCTCCACTAAAAGCAATCAAGGCGGGTTCAACTCGATTCATCAGTCCATTACTGAACCATAGATAACCGTCAACGAAAATCTTGTACCAGAGTGCATTGATGTACCAGCGGTTCTCAAGGAACTTGTAGATACCACTCTGCTTCAATCCACCGAAGTCATGACCATTTTTCCAATATATCCAGTAAGCAGGACCAATACCAGCTCCCCAGACAATTACAGTAAGAATGGTTGTCAAGCCGAAGGCCCAGGGTACAAGATGATCCCAGTGTAGAATATTCTCACCAATGGGGATGAACATCTCAAAGAACCCTAACTCAAAGATGCCTCCAATCAAAGCAAAGGCTGCTAGAATTATGAGGGGTATGGTCATAGTACGAGGAGCTTCATGAATGTGATGACCATTAGACTCTAACTCCTTGATGTGAGCTGACTTCTCTCCATGGAAGGTCTGATAGACCATTCTGAATGTATAGAACGCAGTCAGAATAGCAGTTACAAAGGCCATTCCAAAAAGAAGATACGCTTGACCATGCCAAAGTGCTTCAAAGATGAGCTCCTTGGACCAAAATCCAACAAATGGGAAGACTCCCGCAAGTGCGAGGGCTCCAAAAGTGAATGCCCACCGCGTTATCTTCATATCGTCCTTGATTCCACCCATCTCGCTCATTTTCTTCGTCCGAGTAGCATGAAGAACTGAACCAGCTGCGAGAAATAGAAGAGCCTTGAAGATTGCATGAGCCATCAAATGGAAAGCTCCTGCAGCATAGGCAGCAGCGCTCTCAACAACTAACCCTGAGGCACCAAGTGCCATGAACATGTATCCTAGCTGAGAAACCGTGGAATATGCTAACACCTTCTTGATCTCATCCTGCATCAGAGCCATTGTTGCAGCCATGAACGCAGTGAATGCTCCAATCCATGCAACAGTCTGGAAGAAGATAATCATACCACCCATATGCTCCATCACTGCTAGAAAGATTGGAACCATTCGGGCTACTAAATACACACCAGCTTTGACCATAGCTGCAGCGTGAATGAGGGCAGAAACCGTCGTCGGACCTGCCATGGCTTCTGGAAGCCAAATATGAAGTGGAAACTGTGCACTCTTACCAATCGGGCCTGCTAGAAGGAGAAGGGCGACGAGTGGCAATAGGCTTGTTACTAGGCCAATATCAATGGGCCAACCGTTTGTTTCTGCAAGAAGTGTAATTTCCTGATAGTTGAATGTGCCTGCAATGAAGAACATGAGGACTACACCAGCAAGAAGACCAATGTCTCCTACTCGTGTGACCATGAATGCTTTCATTCCACTGGCTGCGTTGTACTCTCCCTCAGTTTCATACTCGGGGACTGGGCTAGGGGTCTTCATGTTGTGCCAAAAGCCAATCAGGGCATAACTACACATTCCGACAATCTCCCAGCCGATAAAGGTCATTAGTAAATTATCAGCAACAACTAGAAGGGTCATTCCAGCAACGAAGAGTTGCATGAAGAAGTAATAACGAGTGAGGCTCGGATCCTTGACAACATTACCTTCTGCGTCGTGTCCAGTCATGTATCCAACACTGTACAGAATAATGAGGGATCCAATTCCACCAGCAATGATTGCAAGTAGGACACTCAGAGGGTCAATGAGAACACCGAATTCGATAACCCCAGCAACTGCAACCCATCTAATTGGTTCGGAGATGTAAGCCGCTGGTGCAAAAAACATTGTTAGAAGCATGTCAATGGCAATGAAGGCTGTGAGGAATCCGACGAGTACAGCCATGTAGTCCCTTAGATTCCCATGAATTTTAGCAAAGACCGGAGTCAAGAGGGCTCCAGCAGCGGGAATAAGAAAGACGAGCCAACCAGCTAGGTCTATTGGAATAATCATCCGTGCAACCTCCGTAATTCACGGATATCCAGAGTTCCATAGTGACGATAGGCTTTCACAATGAGGCTCATTGCTACAACTGCGATAGCACCACCAATACAGATTGAGATTATCACAAAGTTCTGTACCAAGGGATCTACAGGACCAACAACACCGGGTCCAGTCGTGAAAGCTGCAAAAGCGAGGAAATTGAGATTGACAGCAGCAACTAGAATCTCGATACCCATGACGAGTTTTACCATATTCTTGGAACTTGCCATTGTATATAGTCCTAGTAAGTATAGGAGTAGCGCAAATATGAGATAGAAATGAAGCATGTCGAGCATTCTATTCAACCTCCGTTCGTGTAGCTCTGAACATAGCAGATGCAGCCATTACAGCAGCAAGTAGGAGCGTAACCTGTGCTAGAAGATCAATCGCTCTGAACGAACCCAACCAATCAGCCACAGCTTGGTTTGTATCAGTAGGCAGTAGTGTTGGTGAGCCTAGTAGGAAAGGTGTGAGATCTACAAGCTGTCCAACAATCAACAAGAAAATCAGACCAGCCATGGTCATGGCAGCAATCTTGTATCTCATTAGTTTTCCACCTCATCAAGAACTGCTTCCTCTTCACCCTCCACTTCGGATGAATCCAGGTTCATTGTAACTAGAAAGAGAATAGCCACAGCACCGGAGAATACCGAGAGGTTGAATACTGCAACGAGGGGTGCACCAAGAGCGAAGAAAGATAGACTCAGAAAACCATTCCCAACTGCAAATGCAATAATCGCAAAGGAAAGCTTACGATACTCGATGGCACCCACTAAGAAGATGAACATCAGCACCAGAATAACAACCTGTAATACTTCAATTAGATTTGAAATCATAGGACAGCCCTGCCCTTGGTCTAACCATGGTTGATATTTTGGTTCGCGAAGGTAGTTCTTCATAAATCTAACTAAGTGTACATTATTTTCACCAGCTGTCATTTATGGAAAGAATTACAAGCGACATAATCAAGGACATATTGGAAAATGACTAGAATCGTTGTGACTGGGGCAAGTGGATTCATCGGAAGCCATCTTGTTGATCAACTCTTAGCGAAAGGGTATGATGTGATTGGTATCGATAATATGAGGACAGGTAAGAAGGAAAATCTCTCCAATGTTAGAAATAATGACAGGTTTCGGTTATTGATAGCAGATATCCGTGACGAGGATTTAGCCATTCAAATCGATGACGATGTTGATGCAATTTACCATCTTGCAGCAATATCCTCAGTGAGCATGTCAATTGAAGACCCGCTCTTAGTAAATGATGTCAATACCAAAGGAACTGTCAATATTCTGGAGCTTGCAAGAAAGTTGAATGCAAAACGGGTGGTTTTCAGTTCAAGCGCAGCTGTTTATGGCGACCCTGAGGAAATGCCAGTCCGAGAAGATTTTGCCCTCAAGCCACTAAGCCCATATGCTGCTTCGAAAATCGCAGCAGAGATGTACATTCGTTCGTACAGTTCATCTTATGGTATTGACTCAACAATTCTCCGCTACTTCAATGTCTATGGACCACGTCAAGCCTATTCTGAATATAGTGGAGTAGTTTCAATTTTTACAAATCACGCATTATCAAACGAACCCATCAAAATAGAAGGTGATGGGGAGCAGACAAGAAGCTTTGTTCACGTTTCAGATGTTGCACGAGCTACGCTGCTTGCTGGAGAACTGAATATGGCCATAGGTGCAACAATCAACATCTCTGGAAAAGACTTGATCTCTATTCTACGTCTAGCACATCTGATGAAGGAAAATGTTCAAGGATGTAAATCGGAGATTGTTCATGTAGCACCAAGACTTGGGGATGTCCAAGATAGTATTGGCAGTATGGAGAGAGCCCAGAAGTTGCTGGGCTTCACTCCCCAGATTCCACTAGAGAGAGGTCTTCAAGAGACCTCTGTGTGGTACCGAGCACATCAGGATGCTAAGTGACCGTGAGGAGGAGGTTGATCTGGTCAACCACACCATCATCAGTTCTTAGAATCACCTGAATCAGGAATTGTTGTAGCACAGTACCATCAGGCAGTATGACTGTGATCAATGGTGTTGTACCATACAAATCTCCGGGACCAACATTACCAATATCAAGTGTGTACGTTGAATTTGTTCCATACAACATTGGTGTAACTTCTAATCCATGCCATAGGATAGTGAAGTTCGCAGTGTATTGCATATTTGTAGGGGGAACCACAATATCCAGATAGAGATGCTGTGTTGTGTTGGCATTGTTACGCATCAGAGTGACAAGACTTGTAAATTCTCCCGAGTCTATTGAGATTGGTGAAAACACTGCAGATTCAAAGCCTACTTCACCCTGTTCAATCGTACTTCTGTTTAGAAGTCCAAACATTTTGTAGTATGCTTCTATAACATTCTCACCTAGTTCAACACGTTCACCTGTATAGGCATCGACAAGACCCACTCCACCAAGCTTCTGAATTACTCGATTAATTGAGGTTTCCACTTCAAGGAATACTGGAACAATAAAGAACAGGTCGCCGCCCAAGTGATACAGGAGCCGGTTTCCATACCTATGTGCACCCCAGAGTTGAAGTTGTGTTCGAACCTCATCATTTGTTTCAAAGGCCTGAACGACGGCAGTTGGTCCCAACCAGTTCGAGGCTCCAACTTCTCCAGCTCTATAGAACGTCATCTGTCCGAAACGTGTGTTACCGCAACCCATAACATAGATACCTGCAAGATTATGTGCCGATACTGCAGATTGTGCAATTCTAAATTCAGCGTTGTGGTAAGCGATGAAACGCTCCTCACCTTCAATGTTCATAATGACATAACGTGTATCGGATGAACTTGGCCTCTGGTGAAAGTCTACACCTCCAAGCCATGTATTCGGTTCATCAACATGAAAGATGTAGGCTGTAGCTAGCTGCCGCTCATAGAGATCTTCAGGCCACTTCATTTGTGACTGGAGCCAATCGGGGGTTTCTTGCCAATCATAGTATTCCCTGTATGTACTATCGAGGAAGATGCTGTCACCAGACTCTGGTGAATTGTAGAATTCCATTTCGCCATTTTCAATATCGACAAGGACCACGCCCATGAACCGCATGTAGTTCTCATGGGCATAACCAGTTGAGAGATCATAGTCTATGAAGACTGAAACTGCATAGAATATGTTTCCTGATGGATCTACGACAATATATGGATCTGAGTCTACAGCCAGTCCCTGGAGCATAATCGATTGAACGCGGGATGCAATATCACGTTCTACTAACATGTCCATATCCTGTCCAAAATAGGACCAAGCTTGAGTACCAAGTGTCAGGAGGTAGTAAAATGACTCAAAGCCTGTTAGTGTGTAGTCAGGAGTTCCGCTAAACGAGCTGTTCCCAACCTCTTCGAAATTCTCCACATTCACAAAGACACTGTCGCTGAATCCTAGGCCTTCTCCATAGAAGAAGTTGACTTCTTCGGTTCGGTTTAACAAGGCAACTAGATTGTCGTCTTCTACTAGTTCACCACTATAGGCATCTAGAACAATCATTCCTTCGGTGTGAGTGTAAATGATGTGTTGATTTATGAAGCTGGTCCAAGTTTGACCAACTTCGAAGGTCAAAGGCGCAATCCAATATTCATGATTTTTAAGGTACACAATATCAGAGTCCGCTAATTGCATCCAATTCGCACCAATTTGATTCCGCATACGCAAGTAACTCGCTGTTTGGTCCCATTGCCGAACATTGGTTAGAGATTCTATTTCACTTTCGGGCGTAGCATTTGAAGTGAGGTCATCCAGAGACTTGATTTCAAGGTCGCTTATTCCTGCAGCCCAGTTTGTAATCTCGATTTCCTTCGAAGTTTGAAGATCGAACTTCCAATCGACATATTTGTCACCATCCATTTGAATTCCATAATAGAGTGCCTGTGTTATTGGAAGCATTACAACAATAGCAATCAAGAAGACTGCAAGAAGAGCAAAGTTGCGAGGACTTCCCCCTATTGGAATTAGGCGTTCAAGTTTTAGACGTCTGAGCTCGTTTGCAATATTAGCACGGTCCTCCATGAGTAGACCAACGCGTTTTCGGTAATCTTCTGCAGAGAGCGCAGCAGCCTCATACTCCTGTCTGAGAGAGAGTAGTTCTCCCTGAAGACGAGCCAGATCACCCTCAAGTGATGTTATCTTTGTTCTGAGGCGTTGTCGGACATCACCGGACCTAACTCGAATCACCATGAAAGCAAAGGAACCAAAGAGACATGCGCCCAGAGCTATAATCATAGCAATGTAGCTCATCCAAGTTCCTGCATTCACAGTCCAGGTAGGTACTGCGAGAATTTCCAATAGAAGTACCAATGCACCTACGAGGAGACCCTTTGAAATCACAACAAAGATGTCTCGCCTCTGCATCATGAGGTCAGTTATGATGCTCAATGTAAAGCGAGCTGCTGTTGCAAAAATAACTGTAGCAACAAGACCAAAATATAGCTGATACATTTCCATTGCGGGTATGAGCGATTGAATTGATGCAGCGGAGGTTCCAGGTGCAAAGGGCAAGGCAAAGAGTGTAGCTAATTGATCTCCTGTTATCGCGATTGAACCATCTCCTGCGAGCATCATAAGAAACGCTACATTTTGACCAGTTACTGAATAGCCTCCAGTCGATACATAGTACAGGAAGAATGCCCCGAATTCTAGGAGCCTCCATAAAATTGCAGTTTTTTGGTCAAGTCGAACCCTTGCGGAGGGTCCTGTCTGTGTGAGTGCCGACATAAATGAGAGGAAGGTAGACCGAGACCATATAGTAACGAGACTGCTTAGAATTGCAAGTAATAATGATGCTGTGAAAATATTATTATTTAGGGTCCACGTTGCCCAGTAATTAACACCAGCCTTTGTATTGTAGGTGTTGATGAAAATCGTCTGGCCTAAGACCCATCCATATATTGTAGCCGCTACAGCTGCAATAATGCCCACTAAGATAACAATGAATACAAGAATTCTGACCAATTTCATTGAATATTCCTCTCAGTTCCTGATTTTGAAAATATATACAAGAGCATAAGTAGATAGTGTTTCGTGAACCAAGAACTATAGATTCGGGTCTGACCAATTCAGAGACTTTCTTGTTTCGATACTAATATGAGGAGGCATTGCAGGATGTAACTTTATGGCAAAACCTGTCTGGTTTGTTAACCTTCTAAAAAGAGCATTCCCAAAAAGACGATTCCTCGCTAAATTGACCAAGGCACCATTACTTGGAAGACTTGTCGATAAGATGCTATTCGAGGGGGACGATGTAATGTACTTGCCAAAGGATAGTGTCGCACAAAAGACCATCCAGATTGGTAAAAAATTAGACAGACCAGAAGAAGCTGCTCTTCCTTCCGAGATTGTTCATCACTTCATCGAAAAGGCAAATTATCACTGGATCATGAATTTCTGTATCTGTCGTGATGCAGCAAAATGTGAAGACTACCCCATCGAGTATGGATGTCTCTTCATGGGAGAGGCAGCCGAAGGGATCAATCCAAAGTTAGGTCGCCGTGTATCCAAAGAAGAAGCACATGAGCATGTGAAAAATTGCAGAGAAGCGGGATTAGTTCATCTGATTGGAAGAAACAAACTAGATACATCGTGGTTAGGGATTGGCCCAGGTGACAAGTTACTCACGGTGTGCAATTGCTGCCCCTGTTGTTGTCTATGGAAGATGCTTCCTGACATAAAACCAGAGATTGGTAGAAAAATCACTAAAATGCCAGGTGTGAATGTAAGAGTAACTGATGCCTGTGTGGGGTGTGGTGTCTGTATTGATGAAGACATCTGCTTTGTCGAAGCAATTACAATGGTCGATGAAAAGGCTGTAATCAGTACTGAATGCAGAGGATGTGGAAGGTGCGTGGAAGTTTGCCCCCATGACGCAATCGAACTAACCATTGACAATCAAGAGTTCATTGAATATTCTATTGAAAGAGTTTCATCAGTTGTGGATGTAAAATAGAAAACATACCCCATTACACTTTTAACCTCGCAAGAATCTGCGCTTTCGGAAGACCGCCATGAGAACCTCAATTATTATTCCAATGTGGAACGAAGAATCATGGGTAGAACATGCGTATGAAGAAATCAAACGTGTAGTTCAGGAAGAAAACATTGATGCCCAGATTGTCTTCGCAACTGATGGCTGTACTGATCGTACTGTTGAGATAATAGAGAATCTTCAAAAAAGGGATTCGTCGCTGATTCTGTTCAACCATCCAGGAAAACTTGGAAGAGGTCTGGCGCTTAAGAGAGCTTTCAAGAAAGTTGATACACCATATATAATTTACATGGATAGTGACTTAGCAA
>JABCTV010000271.1 GCA_018238205.1 Candidatus Thorarchaeota archaeon | reverse complement strand
ATGAGGCGATTCCTAGGAGGCGTAATCCCGCACAGCCGGCAATCGGAGGTAGACTGGCTTCAGTCCGTGTAAGATGACATGAAACGTCAGAAGATGCTTGCATTCGCGATTGAAAGCCTATCAAACGATGCATTCCTGGGTACATTGGCGGTTCATGACATCGATTGGATTGCAAGAAATGGGCGATTAGGAATAGTTATTCACAAGCCTGAGAACTGGGGTAAGGGATATGGAACAGAAGCGATGGAGCTGCTTATCGACTTTTGCTGGAAACACATCAATCTCAGAAGACTGGAGCTTGGCGTTCATTCCTTCAATAAGCGCGCAAAGAAGGTATATCTGAAACTGGGTTTCGTTGAGTACGGAACTGCGCATCAACAGTTCTATATCGATGGAGAATACGTGGACAGCGTAATGATGGAGATATTCCGATTAGATACTCAGGATTGATAGAGATGTTAATATCGATAGAAATGCAACCAGACCATTTATCCAAAATGGCATATATTTCTCCGCAAAAAGGATACTACTCATTTCCATCAGAAGACGTGATATGAGTTTCTTCAAAAGGGAAGTTTTTAGTCGGGGGTTTGTTGAAGATGAATGAGTTGTTCTATTTGAGTGATGAGAAAAAAGACATTTCTTTACCCTTTTCTCAACGAGAGGGGATTAGACCAGTTAAAATAAAAATACAAAAGGGTATGATGAGTGAAAGATTGAAAATCAGATTATGGAATGTATTTACCGTTACTCAATTGAATAAATATGAGCATAGTTTTGGCGGGAGAATGTCTGATAGAGAACTACGAAATTTACGCTCTAGACAATCCCAAATTGATAATTTGATCACCAAAATATGGGACCAAATACTCAACGAACCTATAGATGAAATAGCATCCCACTGGGGTACGATCTGCAAAAGACTGAAAGAAACGTTTTTTGATTGCAACTGGTATCAAGCTTACGAATTCATCGAGTTCATAGCAAGGAATTCAACACTAGAAACTGAGAGATTTATGAATTCGTGTAACGATGTCTTGGCACAGGAACAATCAGGTTATAGGTTCGTTAATGGGATTATTACTTCCATCACGTCAGAAATAGAAATTGAAGCAATTGAGTCAGCATTAAGTTCAACAAGAATAAGTCCACTAAAACCGGTGAATACGCATTTAGATACAGCATCAACTCTATTATTTGATAGAAAGAATCCCGACTACAGAAATTCCATAAAAGAATCAATCTCAGCAATAGAATCTCATTGCAAAATAGCCAGCAATAACCCAAAAGCAGATTTCGGTGTAATTTTGAAAGAACTAGAGAAAAATGGATTAAACCCAGTACTAAAATCAGCGTTCAATAAATTATACGGATATACAAGTTCATCAAATGGAATTCGACATGGAGCAATCAAAGATTCAGAGGTATCATATTCATTAGCAAAATTTATGTTGGTAGCATGCTCGGCATTTGTAAATTACTTGATTGATATTAATATGGCAAAATAGAATCATTTCTGGTGTCAGGAACTCCTTAAGATACATATAGATGGTCAGAGCAAAAGCGAACTAAAGCGAATTGCATACTGGTGTCAAAGATTGACGAATAAGAAGAAAATTCTCATCATCGATGATGAGCGCATCACAACAGAACTTGTTCAGGTATTTCTAGAACGCTACGACTTTGAAGTGGTCTGTGCCTATGATGGAGTAGAGGGTCTTGAGGTTGCACGGGCTGAAAAACCGGACCTGATTTTGCTGGATATCGTGCTCCCTAGGAAGGATGGTTTCGCTGTGTGTGAGGAGCTAAGGAGTGACCCTGATTTCAAAGAAGTTCGAATCATCATGTTCACTGCCAAGGGTCTTAGTGAAGATATTGAAAGAGGTCGTCGAGTTGGAGCTGACGAATACGTAATCAAACCATTCTCAGGGAAGAACCTTCTAATTCTCATAAAGAAGCAGCTTGGGTTATGAACTGAATCGAGTGTGGAAAAAACATAGCTTCTAGATAGTCATACAACATGAATTTGAACATAATCAATAGCCTTCTTACAAGACAATAAAAAGGTCATGTCTATTTGGTTATTCATTCGAATTCTATTGGTACTTCTTTCTCAGTCAGGTCATCCTTCTTCTCTGAATGCCTTAATTTTCTTGGCAGACTAAACATCTTCTCAAACAGGTTTAGCGCCTCGCGAATCGACTCTGACCACGGATCCTTTCCTGTTGTCGTTTCAATAGGAACACCCATGCGAACTGGGTTGATGAGCGTCCTCACACGCTGACAACTTTCTTGATCCCACTTACACTCGTTCATTATCCCTTCAATGCGTCGAATTATCTCTGCACGAATAGATGCGAGACGCATTCTCTCATCGTCAATAACGCTCAGTTGCTTGTGCGTCTTATCTAGCTCCTTAAGGAGTCTACGTACAGCCTTCACATCAGAATCTGTGTCGCCTATGATAAAGCTTGAATGCGAAGTAAGTACGCCAGGATGCTGCCTTTGGGTGAATCGCATCAAGAATGCGTTTGGCGATATCATAGTTGATAGGCCGAAACTTGCTTTCAGGCGGTAGTATATCCTGTCCGGACCTAGATCACTGTCACCCGCTTCGCGTTCTACAAGAGCTGCATCTTGCAGTGCGTCCAAGTGCTTCAGCACTACTCGTCTGTTTAGCTCCAGAAGCTTGCTTAGCTCATATGGGTATCTTGGGTTTTGTGCTAAAAGCCGCAATATGCGCCTTCTAGTAATGTGGCCAAGTGCCTTGAACACCTTGTCAAGGTCTTCTGGATCTTTTCTTGTCAACGATGACAGCCCTCCATGTACACCTAGAGGAGAGGAACATTCCACATGCTGGTTAGGATAGTAAACCATTCCATCATCAGTTTGCTGGGTGTCCAACTCACATTAGAGATAGTCATCCACTCGGATGGTCCGATATCATCCTGTTTCGCTTCTACATTCGCCTCTACATTTACGTCTGCAATCAAGTTTACGTCACGTCAAAGCACCGGACTAGAGTAATAGTCGGTCCCTAGTAAAGTTCGATGCATTGCTAATAAGACTTGTGAACCAGGAGGTCCCTAGTTCGTATGCGCATTATCGCGCTTCGAGGACCATCTTAGCCATTTTGCTGAAGCTGTCGTCCACGTTCTCGTTTAGCTTCACCGAGGATTCAAGATAGGTTCCACCAAAGCGCTCTGCAATCTTCTTGCCTTCCGCTTTTGACACAACTCGCTCATCCTTGAGATCTGTCTTGTTGGCCACGATAAGACGTTCGTATCCTTTGAGGTATGAGTCAACTTCCTTTTTCCACTTGGCTAGTTCCTTGAAGCTCTCTCGGGAAGTTACATCGTACATGAAGAGGACGCCCTTTGACCCGGGATAGAATCCCGCTCGAACGCTTCCTAAGAAATCTTGGGACCCCATATCCCAAATCTGAAGCTTAAC
>JABCTV010000270.1 GCA_018238205.1 Candidatus Thorarchaeota archaeon | reverse complement strand
ATCACTGGCCAGTACTTGTCCTTACCCTTATTGTCCGCCATGTTACCGCACCTTAGCAAAGGACGGGGGGTACTACTGCTGACATACACGCTTCCCAACGCATGAGACCCAGAAAATCCGAGCTCAATCTTCCGCCGCAATAGCCGCCCCGTATATTCACTCCAGCAAAATCACTCCAACACTCTCGTACCCCGGAGCCATGGCGGGCTCGGCGGGATTTGAACCCGCGGCCATCAGGTGTCTTCACTTTTAGTTTAAAAGCCTGCTGCGCTACCTGTCTGCGCCACGAGCCCGTGCGTCAGGATACCACATGTGACACGTAGTATGTTGAGTACTTACACAAAGCACTGACTCATACGGAGCACTACATATGGTCATACATGAGTGGGAAGCAGTTCTGCGTGAGCAACCCACGGAAATTTCGTGACCATAAAAGGTTTTCCTTAAAACCAAGATGGATAGCATACTATCTAGGACGGCTTCTGTGGAAAAGAGCCACATCATATAGTGGGTTACAAGGTAAAAAGGTTTGTCGAACTGTTGCTCAGAGGAGGATCAGAGTAGTTTTGATATAGAATCAATCTGATGAACTTCTTCTCTTAGTCGGACATCATCGAGGAGATGCGTGTTCAGTATCGTACCGATTGATTATTCATTCTTGGGTACAAAAACCAGGTGTACAATGGCTAGGGGGTAGTAGCATTGAAGCGTGCTCGTAGTTGGAAGTTTGCCAAGGCGAACTTGACGAGATTTTAAGTTCCAGACAGAATGAATCAATATGGGAGCGATTCTCTACAGAGAAGAAATGGTTGTTATTGAGAGATGGATGTTTGAGAACATTAGGGGGAAGTCTGCATTTTGAGAGAAATCAGAGAGTGCCATGATTCTCATAGGAACGTGGAGAATCAGCGAATTGAAGACAGTTGGAGAAGCATACAGGGCCGACCACTGACTGAGGAAGAACAAGATATAGTCATTCCTGAGCGTAATGAAAGGCTTCTGACTCGTATGAAACGAGAGGTAATCATTCGACAATTCAATGCTGAATATCCTATTATTACGTGCCCTGATGTACATAAGCGAAAGAGAACCGCCAATACAACAGAAAATAATCATGATGATGAAGAAAAGCGATACCAACCCAAGCAATCACACGTTGATGAACATATAACCAAGAAACTAGAACTTGACATTATTCACAAAGAAAAATCCTACGAGAGAAACCTAAATCACGAGGAAGTTCGCAGATTATATTATGATGAAAAATTGTCACTGAGGGAGGTAGCTCAAAAGCTAGGAACATATAGAAATGCTATTGCAACTGTATTCCGCGAACATGGATGGAAAGCCAGGTCTTCAGGGGGGCATGAAGCAGATCTGGACCATGAGGAAATACGCAGGCTATACTTCAATGAGAATCAATCACAGAAGGGTATAGCCCAAGAACTCGGTGTATCCAGATTCGCGATAGGTGATATGTTTCGCGAGAATAATTGGGAAACTCGTGATGAAGGTCAAAGAAAGAATGTGGACCATGAAGAAGTACGCAGGCTCTATTTCGACAGGAGATTGTCACTAACTGAAGTTGGTCAGCGACTAGGAACATCTGCAACTGCGATTTGCAAAGTTATGCAGAAACATGGATGGAAGACTCGAAATCAAGGTCGCTCACGAGTCGGTCGTAGGGGGAAGGAAATAGACCATGAAGAGGTACGTCGAATGTACTTTAACGAGGAGCTGTCACAAATGGAAATCGCCAGAAGATTGGGTCTAGCATCTGATTCGCCTATCAGGCGTATTTTCAGAGAGGAGGGATGGAAACCCAGAGTGAATAGAACCCCGAGGTTTTTTGAAACCGATGATGAAAGAGAGCTGGCCAGAAGGGAGAAGAGAGATGCACATAACTTGAAAATCCAAGAGTTACGTGAGAATCTCTTCGGGAATCAGTGTCGAATTTGTGGGATTACACGAGAGGAGAGAATCATTGCCATTCATAGGAAAGATGGTTCTGGGCACGAAGAGGAAGCACTCCGAAGAATGAAATTCCTAGAATCAGTAAGCCCCGATGAATGGGCTGCACTCTGCATTCCTTGTCACTACGGGGTTCATTGGATGATGGAGAAGCTGAATGTCGAATGGGATGACATTGAATCCTATATTCTTTCAGAAGAACGTCTGCCCTCTACCATGAGTGTGTGCTTAAGCCTACCAAGTAGTGAAACTCCATCATCAACAGAATACGATGAGATTATGTCACATATGGAAGAAAGTATAGAAATCAAAGAACTCCGCAAAGCCCTCTTTGGAGAAGATTGCTACTTCTGTGGTTCCAATTACGAAAAAAGAAGATTAATAGTTCACAGAAAGGATGGTACGACCCACGATTTCAAAATGCTCCATTCAGAGAAATACCTGCGGACTTTGAATCTAAATGACTGGGTTCCACTATGTCAGAAATGTCATTCATATGTTCACTGGATTATGGAGAAATTTCAGATGAATTGGGATTCTCTAGCGCGCTCATTTGATAAGGGGATATAATCCCGTTTTTCTCCTCCCGACTAGCAAGGCGATAGTCCTTAGGTTGTTGACCATCATCTTTGCCGAACTGCCGCTCGAAGTGCAGTCCTAGACAATAGCCACGGAATCACATTGCAGTTCCGACAGGTTTAATAGAATTTTGAGGGTCGAGCGGTGCGGGCCCCTGTAGTGTAGCCCGGTTAGCATTCAAGACTGTCAATCAAGCAATCTCTTGATTGCTACAACGGAACTCTTGAGATCCGGGTTCGAATCCCGGCGGGGGCGCCACTTCTCTTGGGATTGGAATACAAGCAATTGTGTATACCCTGTTCTATTCGCTTTGTGTGAGATAGATTGCATATGTAATCAGGCCGATCCCGAACATGGAGAATAGTATCGCAAAACCGAAACTAGGAGGACCAACTATAATGAAGGCTGCCAAGGCTAGGAATACAAATGACAATCCTGCTGATGATACACAGCCTGCATGGTCCGTTCCAGTCATATGCTAAGGTTGAGTGTTATTGTTTATCTGTCCTTTGTTGGCTTGCATCAAAGCTGCTACTCCATAACTGTGTATGAAGTGCTTGGGAGAAAACGACCTGCTAGTATGAAGCATTTCAGTCCAATCGAGATTATGATAAGGAAGCAATTTCCTTGTGCTGCTCATCATGTTATCTTGTATCGAGATGCTCTTGGAGCACAACTTTACCTCCAGGGAGCCGCTTCTAGAAGCTGTGAAACATCTCTCTCAAGAGGAATTCACAAAGGACCTTGGTGTTGGTAGAAACTCGATACGTGACATCCTTGTACATCTTGTGAACACAGAGATTTATTGGATTGATCATGTTCTTAGAGGAATCGCCACGGAACAGATCTTCTCCAAGGACTATGCAGATGTTGAGAGTATTCGGGAAGCATGGAAGAATGTGGAAACG
>JABCTV010000074.1 GCA_018238205.1 Candidatus Thorarchaeota archaeon | reverse complement strand
AAACTGACTGGGATATCAGCAAGAAGCTTCTTTTGATTCAGCTTGGATCATCAAAGAGATCTGTACAGATAACTGAAAAAATAGACCAAGGTGCGAAGGTCGTTGAAGTCAATAACGGTCTAATTGATTTCACGGTGTCTCCAGATTTTGGAGGTTGCTTGATTTCTCTAAAAAATCAGAATGGAGTAGAGTTCATGACCAGTGCTTTTCCAAATCCAGCTCCAAAACCAGGTGGTTTCTTAGACAATTATCACGGTGGAATTCAACCCATAATCTTCGATGAAGAAATGGGTGAGGATATTATGAATGCACATACAAACGAGGAAGCAATGACTTCATCTATATATGAGAATGGTTCATGGAAAGGAGTTGAGATTAGCTGGATCGGAAAAGTCCAGAAGATTTCTCGGGGAATGCATTTCAAGCTCAGATATCTAACCACTCCAGGTAGTCCAATTGTTCTAATACAATGGGTGATATCAAACAAAACAACTGCCCCGATACGATTCTGGCCATCACTCTTTGTTGATCCGAAGCTAGATGAACACCTTGCAGGATATAGAATCATTTCTGAATGGAATGGTGAAACCAAGGTAGTCCGAAAAGGTAAGGCTCCTCTTGCTGTTACACCGTCACGGAACACAGTCTGGATTAAACCTGGTAATGAACAAGAGAGCACATCT
This sequence comes from Candidatus Thorarchaeota archaeon, assembly GCA_018238205.1. GTDB lineage: Archaea > Asgardarchaeota > Thorarchaeia > Thorarchaeales > Thorarchaeaceae > SMTZ1-45. Next base: position 13,678 of record JABCTV010000074.1, on the reverse strand, counting down.
GGTTTTAGCTTCATGATGGCTGGTAACACTTCAAGAATCATATCTGCTAATCTTGGTGAAACTCTTCTACTTGGAGCAGTTGATGGTTTATCCTGGATACTTCCTGGAGCGGAACGAATGATCACAGGTGGTATACTGGTGGATCCAAAAAATATGGAAGATAATCGTGATTTGCAGGCTGTACTTCATAAACTAGTTTAGTAATAATTTTGATGTTGATGAGGGGGATTAACTCCCTCACAATCATCTCAAACAATATCTGAAAGGGCAGCTTCAAGAGGTTGTTTGTATTCAAATTAGATGCGAGTCAGGTTTCAATGATGAAAGAACCAACTGATTTCATTGGTAACATTCTTGCAAAGCTCATTAATCTACAGCTTGAGAATTCATCAATGCGGGATAAAATGGCAAATTGGAATATGTCAGTGGTCCTTGATACTGATTATTATCCTGTTTCTATCCGCTTTGATAAAACAATTAGTATGAAAACTGGCTCAGTTGATGAACCCACTCTAATTTTCAAGATGACTTTCAGCACAATCATTTCTCTTGTCAAGAAAGAGACCTCAATGATTCGAGCTATGCTCGGAGGATCCATCAAAGTGCGCGGACTCTTACAGAATCCAACAGGAGCCTATCGGTTCTACTCACTCATGAATTCCATTTTGAAGGGATGAATCAATGGACTTGAAACAGCGTTTTGAGAAAATCTTGGGAACGAAATTTGTTACTGATGGTGCAGGTGAACGTTATATCTATTCATTTGATATGACTGAGAATCCCCCCAAGAAACCTCTCATGATAGTGATGCCATCTACTGTTGAAGAAATTCAACAAATTCTACAGCTCGCTAATGAAACCCTAACCCCGTTGATTCCTTTTGTCACGGGACAGAGTGTTGGAGGTCTCACAATCCCTCAAGTTGAAGGGGCTGTCATTGTTGATCTTAAGCGAATGGATCGTATCTTAGAAATTGATGAAGAAGCAATGTATATGGTGGTCGAACCAGGAGTGACTTTTGGACATGTTAAGCGTCATCTTGACAAGCATCACCCATCTTTACGGTATACATATCCATTAGCCCCTCCTTACACATCAGTTCTTGCAAATGCTCTCGTGCAGGGTCTCTGCGATTTATCTACAACGCATGGGTCAATGGCTGATTTTGTTAATGGTCTAGAAGCTGTCTTACCAACTGGTGAATTGGTCAGAGTTGGCTCTGCAATAATGGGCGATGGGAATTGGTTTGGTAGATATCCGTTGCCTGATCTTGTTGGACTTTTCTCGGGTTGGCAAGGGATGACTGGTTTTGTTACGAAAATATCTTTGAAGCTTTGGCCTAAGAAGAAAGCCTATGACCACGCTGCTCTATTCACATTTGGAGAACATGGAACTACAGATTTGCTCAAGAATATAGCAAGATCTGGAGTTGCTGAAGATATTGATTGTCACTCGCTCTCAATGATAAAGATGCTCATGGGAGTTCCCTACCCGGTGAAACCACATATTGGAGAACCAGATTATGGAACCGTACTTGTCATGTCCGCTAATTCAGACGCGGAGCTAAGTGAGAAGTTCAAACAATTGGAACAAATTGTTGAAACATCAAAGAAGTCTGAACCTCGAAACGAACTAATTGATTGGTCTACTGTAGTAAAGTTAATGGGCGAGCAGGCTAATGCGTGGGTTGATTTTCCATCTAATGCTTTCAAGATTTTGGCTGAACATGATGGTCTTACGTGGGTTGGAACTTACATACATCCTAAGCATTGGGGAACTGCACTTGAGGGAGGACGCAAGATTGTTGAGAAACACGGGTTTGAATTGATGGCATTTTTGAAACCTATGAATCAACTTCATTTTGCAGAGTTCAAATTCATAATTCGATTTCCGAAAGATGATGAGACCTTAGAGAGGGTGAGAAAATGCAATGAGGAGCTACTAGACTTTGCTTTGGGTTTGAAGGCGATACCATACAAGACTCCTGTGTGGTCTGCAAAGAAAATGCAACAGATTGCGGATCCAGCATTTTTTGAATTAGCACGAAAGATCAAGAAACTACTAGATCCGAACAACATAATGAACCCAGGGAGGCTCGATCTGTGACTGAGTCTTCGACAATCGAAGATTGGCTTCACAGCTGCATTCGCTGTGGGAATTGCAAGTATGTCTTCAAAGAGTATGAACCCTCTTGTCCATCTGGTGATTTCTTCCACTTCGAGTCTTACTTTGCATCTGGAAGGCTCTGGATTGCTCATGGTATTCAGAAGGGTGATCTAAAGTGGGATGATTCTCTTCTTGAACCAATATTTGCTTGCACCACATGCGGTAGCTGTGAAAAACAGTGCCTATCTCCTCATAGGGAACACATCGTTGATATTATTGAGGAACTTCGATATCTTGCAGTCAAGGAATTCGGACCACTTCCGGCACATCAAAAATTTGCTGAGTACATCGAATCTAATCACAATGCCTATGGCGCAGATCATCATGCTTGTGAATTGGTTGACCTATATTCACTTCCTAAGAAAGCATCAGTTGTATATTTCATTGGGTGCACCTCAAACTATCGTGAGAAAGAGATACGGGATGCAACTATTTCAGTGCTGAAGAAAGCTGAAGTAGACTTTACAATTGTAGATGAATACTGTTGTGGGTCTCCATTGCTTAGGACTGGTCAGATTGAGCCAGTTACTGATCTGGCGGACCATAATCGTTCTTCTATACAAAATGCGGGTGCGAGCACAGTAGTAACTTCTTGTGCTGGTTGTTATCGTACTCTATCTAAGGATTACAACAAGCGAGGTCTAGACCTGTGTATTGATGTGATTCATATTTCACAATTCATTCGCGATTTGGTAGATGAAGGTCGCTTGAAATTCAAAGACTCGCCAGATATCTTAAACATTACATATCATGATCCCTGCCATTTAGGACGTCATATGGACGAGTACGAAGCACCTCGTGAAGTCATGAATGCGTTACCAGTTCAACTGACTGAGATGGAACAGAATCGTGAAAATACTTGGTGTTGCGGGGCAGGTGGCGGATGCAAGTCCGCATATCCTGAATGGAGCCTTGAAACCGCAAATAAGCGAATTGAACATGCAAAGGTTACAAATTCGTCAACACTTGTGTCCACTTGTCCATTCTGTAAGCGTGCTCTGAGCGATGCGGATGATGATGCTTCTCTAGAAATCATTGATTTGATCGAGCTTGTTGATAGATTGACCTAAACTCTTTACTTGATTGTGATTGCACCAAGTGGACAAACATCTACACAGTCATTACAGCGTGTACATAGGTCTGTGAATGCAACATCAACTCTCCACTCTGTTGGATCATTACTCTCGTAATCTGGGGAGTAGCAGATGAACAAAGCGCCAGGACAAATCTGCATGCATTTTTTACATGAGCGTGGGTCTGTACACTTCTCATAATCAACAATGATTGATGTTTTCATTTACCACACATCCTTCAGAAGGGGATTTTCATTTCTGTCAACCATTTCAATTGCATTCTCTGGACAGGCTGTAGCGCAAAGACCGCAACCAAAACATTGCCAAGCGTTAATGAATGGAACATTCGTACTATCACTAAAACTCAATGCACCAAAGTCGCATCTGGAAGCACAGGTTCTACAACCAGTGCATTTTGAGAAATCTACTTTGGCGACGTATTCTCCTTTGTTGAGAGAGTTCAATCCATACTCCATCCGAATTGTTGTTGCTGCACATTCAGGTCTCTCGCAACTACAGAGGGCCGCAATATATGGCATAGGACCAAACCAGACAGTCTGAATTCTCCCTGCTGTATTCATTTCTGTGATGAACTCTTGTGCATCATCGATGTGCATAACTTCTGCTCCTTTGTCAGGAACATATCTCGGTAGTTTAGGAACCATTTCAGCGAGCGCTCCAAATGCAAGACAACATGGATCTTTGATGCCCCTGGTCATATGTCTACAAGCACAGTTCACTCTAAGAATTGGACTAGCTAACTCCAATATTTTCTTAGCATCATCTAGCATGACAACTTGACCTAGGTGTCCTTCACCTCTTCTTGGATTTCTCCCATTCAATGGCTTTTCTTTTGTGAACCATGTGTTAACGTAACTCTTTAGAGCACGCCCTACCACCGGCATGCTGAATTTGTAACCTGGTCCTTTCATTGACAAGCCATAGATTTTTTGCAGGTAAACTTTTTCGAACTGCTTCCAGAGCTCGAAAATATACTCGTGAGCTCCTGTTTCTTGAGCTGTTTCTGCAAGGTAGTTTTTAGAATTAAGATACCATTTCTTACCAGCACCGTGTTTGAAGCACCATTCGCACATAATTTTCACCGCTGAGATTGCTGTTCTAGACTGCAATTCAAGATAAACGGGTTATATTATCTTTCGGAAGTTCAGGAAGCTGCTTCAATTTAATCTGTCATCATTTCTTATTCTGATGTTAAGAACTATAATTAATAATATTCTTACTAATATTATTGTCTTAATAGCTAAATATTTTAATTAATGAATTATTTAGCTATACAAAGACACATTGAAAGATGAATAATCATATAAATCATTAAAACATTATATGAATACAAACTGATACTCTAGAAGGGAAAGATGGAGATATCGGTTATGAAATACAGGGGAGAGGTCTTAATGAAGAAGAGACCCCATTATTATCTAATAATTATTCTATTTTGCTTTATTCTAGGGAATTCTATCGCAACTGTTCCTACAATTGCAATGAATTCTGGTAATCCTTCGACTACTGCAAATGATAATCCGCAGCTAGCTGAAGATAATAGCGAATCCCAATTGTCGTATGAAACGACACCTGCACGAGGAGAACTTGTGGAGGAGATTGGGAGAACAACAACAATTGAAACAGATATCGTACCTCCTGATGATCCTCCGGAAATCACAGGACGAAACTATACGATGACATTACCAACCTACAGCTGGGATGATGCAACTGGTGGTGATGTCTGCCAGCTTGCTGATGATAGTTCAGCATATTTTTGGCTGCCGTTTTCGTTTGAGTACTATGGTCAGACTTTCCAGGAACTTGTTCTATCTAGTAATGGAAAGATATCCTTAGCTGGAGATTTTGATGAATCGCCAACTGGCTCATATCCATCTGGTGATTCTAAGGATTGGTATTCAATGGCGTTATTCTGGGCTGATCTTGCACCAGAAGGAAATGTCTATACAGAATACTTTACTGCTCCATCACGATTTGTTATCCAATTTGACAATGTCGATTACAGCGCAGGAGGATTAGCTGGGAGTTTCCAACTCGTTCTTTTTGAATGGGGTGATATTGAGTTCAGGTATGACTTCCTTCAAAACATGGTTGATTACACCGTAGGTTTGAACTATGGATACAATACAAGTTTCTTCAATAATTACACATTTGGAGCAGATCCCGTTGATGACTTAGCTCTTCGATTTGAATATGTTAGCAGATTCGTATTCATGACATCAGAGTATTATTCAGACTCATCTGATTACACTATCACTTGGGAAGCTCGCTCTGATGAAACAATAGATAATTTCCATATTTTTGTTGATGCTATCTATGACGGAAGTACTTCCTCAATGACTTACCCATTAACAGGTTTGTCTGAAACTTGGGTAGCTATTGAAATTTGGATGGAAACTGATGGGACCAATGTTACCTATCAGAGGGACATTATCGTTGATTGGACACCACCCACAGTAAGCATTGACTACCCGTTGAATAACACGATCTTGGCTGATGGAAAGGTAAATTGGACTGCAAGTGATATGGGTTCACTTGACCGCATTGAAGTCTTGATTGATCATGTTCTTTATTCGACGGTGGACGGTTGGGAAAGTGAATTATTCATCGTTGCAGAGAATGAGCAATGGCATAACATCACTGTTGTTGCATACGACGAAGCAATGAATTTTGGCTCTGATAATGTAACAATATACTATGATCGAACAGTGGCAGCGGTCGGAATTGTCACATATCATGGAGAAAATGATCTGTGGGAAGTTCGTGATCTGTATTTATCACTTGGTCACATTGTTATTACAATGGATGAAATATTAACATCATATGAACTTGATTACTTTGATGTAATTTTCGTTGCAAGTCCATCGGATAGAGATGTTTCTTGGCCCAGTTCTGAAATAACTGCATTGGAAACCTATCTGTCTAATGGTGGAAAACTTGTGACTGTTGGTGACTCATGGCTATCATCGTCTGTAAAGGATATAATAGAACCTTATGGGATTGAATTCACTGAGGAAACATCTTGGCCTCATGCCTATACTACGAATTTCGACTCATCGCATCCACTTATGACAGGAGTATCAAGCTTATTCCTACCTTCTCTTGACAATAAGTTTGAAATAAGCTGCCCTGCATGTGAGTTGTTTGGCACCGAAGATGGTAGTGCTGCGTTTGGTGTTGTGGCAGATTTAGCTGAAACAAGGATTCTATCCCTTTGCTATGGGTTTGACTTCTTTATGGAGTGGGCCGATAACCAACTGCTGTTTGAGAATATCCTTGATTACTGGCTGACTGTTGACACTCATGATTTGCGTGCATGTGTTGGAGTAGCTGACGCACTAAGTATTGCCACAACTGTTATCATGGATGTGCATGTGATTAACAATGGATTATCAACCGTAACAAGCTTTGCACTCCAATTATGGGTGGAGGGTTCTCTAAAAGGCAGTATGGTTGTTGCATCTCTCGCTTCGGGAGATTGGGCAATACTATCGGTACCAATTTTCATTAGTTACACCGGTACCATCAATGTTACTGCATATGTCACACCCATGATAGGAGAAACTAATATTGCCAACAACATTCGAACAAAAATCGTAGATATCTATCAATTCACTATAATTACTCCTGGTGATCTGGATATTATTCAAGGTGGGCTTGTTTGGATTAACTACACATGTCCTAACTGGGCTGGATTGCAAAATGTCACAGGGATTCTCAATGGCGTCGAAATTTTCCATGTGATGAGCGTATCTGTGTTAGGTATTAGCGAAATTATTGTACCCGTCTTTGATAATGGTACAAACATTATCACACTTGTGGGCACATGGATTAATGGTGTGCAAGCTAACGCATCAGTATCAATAGACTCGTTTAATGTATGTCCGTTGATAGATCCGACGCCTGGCGACTATTACGACTTTGAGGTTCAGTTTACTGGAATGGGACCAGTGCAGTACTTTAACTTCACTTTTAATGAGTGGCAATCCGAGTTTGAAATCAACTGCACAGTAATTATGGGTATGTTTAATGGTACACATTGGTTGTGGATGACATCTTGGGCGATTACGAATGTCCTGAATGGATATGTTTCAGCAACATCTCCAGGTGCACCACTTCCAGTTGATTTCTATCGAAGACGTCTAATGATAGTTCCAGGATTCCTTTGTCCAGAACTGATGCCGTATTCAACGTCAATTGATGTACCTGCATTCTCTCGTCCAGCAATGGGTACAAAGACAGCTTTTATGGATTGGAATCAAGTATTTACTGTGGTAGCTACCGGTTCGTGGATGGGGTATGAAACCCTCGTCATGAGTGGTTCACTTGGTGGTTCTGTCAACATGTCAGTACTATCATGTACTGGTATGTTTGTTAGCTTTTTCCAGTCGGGTGTTTCATACGATATGATAGGTACTGTTGTGAATACCAATATGCTTCCACCATCAGGTCGAGCTCCAATAGTCAATCATCCCGATGATATTGTTGTGGCTGAGGCAACTGGTGGGTTCGATATCAACTGGGTAGCATCAGGCAACTATCCAACTATCTATGAGATCTATGTAAATGGCGTACTTGAACAGACTGGTTCTTGGTATGCTGGTCAGATTATTTCACTAACTGATACAGATCCCATACCAAGTTGGTACAATTGCAGTATTGTTTTCTATGATAACAACGGTCAATTCATTATGGATACTGTAGGTGTTGATGTTGAGGATACAATTGATCCGACAATTGACACTCCTCTTGACAAATTGTTTGAGGAAGACATGGTGGGCATAATGATTGTGTGGAACGCCTATGACAATGCTGGTGTCAACTATACAGTGCTGCACAATGGCACTGGAACCACATTAGCATGGGATGGCGGACAGATAATGTTCTCTTTGAGCGGATTGGCAGCTGGTTCTCACAACTTTACCTTGGTAGTCTATGACTATGGTTCCAATATGGCATTTGATACGGTAATAGTGATTGTTGAACCTGCTACGGCACCTGCAATCGATTCACCTGCAGACATTGCCTTTGAAGTTGGTGAGTCTGGTCATATCATTAATTGGACAGTATCCGATAACTATCCATTTGAGTGGGAACTGTACATCAATGGAATAATGAATGGCACAGATCTCTGGCTTGAAGGCAACTTGGTCTTCGATGTTGATGGATTTGCAGCGGGAACATACAACTGTACGTTAGTTGTCATTGATGAAGGTGGTCATAGATCATCTGACACGGTGATGGTGGTTGTTTCAGCAATAACCACAACTACGACTACTACTACCACGACAACAACAACCACTACGACAACAACTACAACTACAACTACCGAAACAGGGATTCCACCTGATTTATTGAATCTGATAATCATAGGTGGTCTTGGAGGTCTTGTGATAATCATTGTGATTATCATAATCATGCGCAAGAAATGAAGTCCAATAATAACACAGAATAAATTTCACACTTGAAGCGCGGTTAGACTGCGAGTTTAACCGTGCACTTCCTTTTTTGGATGTCATTTTGAATAAGATTGCAGCATCATAATATCTGAAGAAAATCTCCAGATACTTTAAAGACAGTCTGAAACAGTATCTTAGACTCCAATAAAAGGAGTTCTTCAAATGAGTGAAAAAATATTGGTCATCATAGCTTCTGGAGATCGAGAGAAAGTTCTCACTGCTCTGGTTTATGCAAAGAATACTATCAAGTATGGTTGGATTCCAGAAGTACGAGTCATTTTCTTCGGCCCTTCTGAAAACCTTCTTTCGGGAGATTCCGATGTTCGAACATCAGCGGCTGAGCTTGCAAACTATGGACAACCAGTTGCATGCAAATTTCTTTCAGACCGAGACGGAATCTCAGAGCATATTGAAGGACTTGGAATAGCTGTTGAATATGTCGGGACACTTATTGCTGAACTAGTGAAAGATGGATATACTCCAATGGTTTGGTAAATCGGGAGCTTACTCACAAATGAGTAAGCAATCCCTTTTCTTTTCGCTAATGCTGGTGCGCATGATCTCCACCTAGAGGAGCCATTCTACCAAATGCTCTCTGGACAACCTCTGGGAGGGCAGGGTGGATATGCATGGCCTGGAACATCGGATAGAATGTTCCTTCCTTGGTGTACATCAAATTCACTATCTCCTGAATGAGAATCGGTGAATATGGTCCAACAATACTTGCTCCTAAGATCCTTTTACTTTCAGCATCGATTATGACTCGAATCTTGCTTGGTGGATTACCCATTGCAAAACCTTTTGCACCAACTGAGTAATCCGCTTCACCTACATAGAGTTGATTTCCTGATTCATTTGCTTCTTTAAATGTCATACCCACAGCAGCAATTGGTGGATAGGAAAACACTGCTCGGGGCACTGCATGATAATCCATTGTAAGGAATTCTCGGTCTTTGTCATTATCAAGAACCTTTGAAAGATTATACCAAACTATCTGTGATTCATCATTTGCAACATGCCTGAATTGGTACTTACCTATAGCATCCCCGAACGCCCAAATTCCCTTCTTGCTTGTTCTGAAGTATTCATCTACAATTACCCACCCGTGCTCATCAGTGTTCACACCGGTTTTATCAGGCATGAATAGATCTGCATTTGAACGGCGACCAGCAGCAATTAGAAGGACTTCAGCTTTGAACTCATTGGTTTCTCCAGTTAACCTATCACGTGCAGTTACTACCTTCAGCTCATCCTGCTCTTTCACTTCAATGACTTCATGATTGGTTTGAACATTCATTCGCTTTGAGAGCTCTTCCCTCAATATCTCTGAGATGTCTGTATCTTCATTCTTGACCATGTATGGATTTCTTCCTAGAATAGTAACCTCAGTGCCTACAGCTGAGAAGAAATGACCGAATTCAGCGGCAATATATCCGCCTCCAACGATGATCATGGATTTGGGTTGGTCCATTAGATGAAGTGCTTCATCGTTCAGAAGATATTCAACTTCATCGAGACCCTTGATATCTGGAACCATAGGTCTCGAACCAGCAACAATTAGAACATTCGGGGCTTTGATTTTTTCTCCATCTATCTCAACTGTGTAATCATCAACAAACTTGCCTGTACCTCGGTACCAGTCAATTCCTTCTGCAGCATCAATAGAGTCTCCTTGAGATTGACTAGACCCGTCTACTTCATCACGCATTCGCTTCATTATTGCAGGATAGTCTATACTCTCTACTTTCACTTTTACTCCTAAGGATTCGAGATGCCTGGCTTGGACTAGGATATCTGCAACATATGTGAGAATCTTTGTTGGAATACATCCACGATTTAAGCAGGTACCACCTATTGGTCCATGCTCAACTATGGCGACTTTCATTCCCCGCTCATAGGCTGAGGAAGCAACATTCATACCAGCGCCTGAGCCAATAACGATAAGATCGTAGTTCTTCATATTATTAACTATGGTTAAGTTGTTATTAAGTGTGTGGGTTTGGCTCTGATTTTATTACAGTAATTCCCATGTTGTAGCAGAGCTAATTCCGCCTCCACCGCAGAGTGTTGCCATACCTTTCTTGAGGCCTCTCTTCTTCAATGTATGAAGTAGTGTAATTACAATACGAGCGCCAGTACAGCCGATTGGGTGTCCGAGACCAATTCCAGATCCGTTAACGTTTACTTTCTCGCGATCCCACCCGAGGGATTTCAAGCCTTCTTCAACTGCTAGGAACTGACTTGCAAAAGCTTCGTTTAATTCAACTAGGTCCCAATCACTAAATCCTTGACCTGTTCTTTCAATCAAATTCTTCACAGCCGCTATTGGTGATTCTCCCATAAGGTGTGGTTCACTGCAACCCATGCCATATCCTGTAAGACGCGCAAGTGGTTTCAGATTAAGCGACTCCGCCTTTTCAAGTGACATAATGACCATCGCTGAAGCTCCATCATTTATTCCACTAGCGTTGCCTGCTGTGACTGTACCATCTTTCTTGAATGCAGGTCTTAGTCTTGCAAGGTCTTCCATTGTTAACTCTGGTCTGAAGTGCTCATCAGCTTTAACAGTGGTTGTTTTCTTTCGACCTTTGACTTCAATAGGTACAATCTCTTCTTTGAAATCCCCTTCCTTTGTAGCTCGTTCTGCATTGTTGTGAGATTTCAGCGCAACGATATCTTGGTCTTCACGGGTGAATCCGTGCTTATCATTAAGGAATTCAGCTGTTTCACCCATAATGTAATGCTTACCGGTTTCTGGATGTGGATAGAAATGACTTCCACCATGTAGACCAGTAGTTAATGCATCCATGAAGACACCATCGAAGAGCCTAACTCCCCATCTTGCATTCTCCACACAATAGGGGACATTGGACATTGATTCAACTCCTCCAGCTAATACTACATCGGTAAACCCGGTTTCAATCTGAAGTGAACCACTGATGATTGCCTCCATTGAAGATGTACACACTCTATTGATAGTAACAGCAGGGACAGTGTAGGGTACTCCTGCAAGTAACGCTGAAACACGTGCAATGTTCAACGCCTTTGGAGGTTCAAGACAATTACCGAATCTGAGGTCTCCAAGTATTGCAGGATCAATTCCAGCTCGTTCAACTGCGGCCTTGATTACCTGAGCAGCTAATTCGGGAGCATGAATATCCTTCAGAGACCCTCCAAAAGCTCCAATTGGACTTCTGCAGGCTGATACAACAACGATGTCTGTCATATCGATTTTTGTTGCACAGGTACCTTATAGAGTGCTTGGTGCCAATTTTGTTGAACAAATCCTTTAACTAAGATCAAGCCCACACTTCTGGCAAAACTTAGCACCCATTTCAGTGGCAGTGTGACAATTAGGGCATTTTCCAGCATACCTGCTCCAAAGTGTTTCGAATCTCTCTTTGTCTGCATGCTGAAGAATACTCTTTCTTGAGAGTGCTGCAAGTCCTTCATTGAATAACGTATCTGCTTCTGGTTGCAGAAACACATTACCTTTGATGCATGCACGTTCAAATGCATCTTTGAAAGTTGGATCTGATTTCATCCAATTTCCTATGGATGATACTAGTATTTCACTAAACTCCCCGCTTAGCAGCTTCCCAGCTACACCCTCTTCAGGCATGAAACTGGGTGTTAGTATTTCAAAAGATTCACTACCATATTTCGCAACATATGTTCCTACATCGAGCAGCGTCAAGGGGGCAAGATCGCTGACTGAGTCGTTGTCTAAGGTCCATGACATTAGGTTGAGAAACTCTTCTTGAAATTTCATGATTTTACTGCCAATGGCTTGTTCTGTTTTCTCTATTGCTGTGTTTACAGTAATCTTCAGATCATCAAGTTCACGCATCTTCTGCTTCATCTCGCTCTTAGTACTTTCAATTTTCTTTCTACGATTGGTAATCAATGATTTTAGAGAGTCTTCAATTTGGATTGTTTCATTCTCATACTCTTTTCGAGCTACTGTTACACTGCTCTGCAAATCATCTCTTTTACTGTCCATCACTTCCAAGGGTTGACTGCTTCTCCCGATGTTGCTTCTCACATTACTTGCTAGAGCATTGTATGCAGAGATCGCTCCTTCGACATCAACTTCCTTTTGACTAATCTGAGTTCTTGCTTCTCTGATATCTTCTACAATTTGAGTATAGAATTGCTCAAGGTCACTTGCTAACCGTGAAAAATCAGCAGTCCTGGCTCGAAGATCCATTCTATGTTTATCGCGAAGGTTGTAGAGTTGGTCATCCTTATTCTTGGTTAACTCTAAAATCTCATGTTCTGTCCTCTCTTGCATTGTCTTGACTCGGTCATTCCAACGTTCTCTTTCAAGTGTCGAAAGATTCTCGAGGATTTTCAGCTGCCCTCCAAGCTTCTCTTTGACCAAATTCTGTAGCGATTCCATTGCCTCTATTCGAAGTTTAGCAGCATCTGATATCTCTCTGAATTCTTCAGTTCGTTTCAGGGCTGCTCTCGAATCCGTTTTCATTTCAACTCTATTAGGTTGGGCTGATGGGTCTGTTGTTTCAATAAACTTCCCAACAGCAACCAAGGATGATGGGTTTATCAGATCTGCTAGTTCTCTTGTTGAGGTTTCAACCCTTTCTAAGAGCGGCTCAATCTTTGATACGGCAACTGGAATATCTTCAGCTTGAGATACTTCAGAGCTTACAATTCTTCGTATCTCACTTGATCCTTTGATGTCTGAAAATTGGAACTGCTTCTTCGCTCCACTGGAAGCTGACAGCAAAATAGATTTTGTAGGAGATGTTTGAACAATCCAGAATGGGAATGATATCCTGCTTAAGCTAATAATTCTAGGATTTCCACCCTTTCGTGATTCTGCTGAAGCAAGTGCAACCGCTAAACAAACACTATCCTGTTCAGTTTCGAACCTTGTACCCACTCGTTTGTACAAGAAGTTGAGTGATATATTCCTAACCACAGTAATCACCAATTACA
>JABCTV010000269.1 GCA_018238205.1 Candidatus Thorarchaeota archaeon | reverse complement strand
TTCTCGTCAAATTTGGATGATATTGTATTTGCATCAGAGCCTTGGAAGCCAATTTTCACTAGGCTCGGTCTATGGATGGACGGGATTACTGGAGCGGCAAGAATCGCCCAGATGGTCAGCGAACAGGGAGATGGCAGTTGTATCGAGTTGATGAAAACAGTGCCCGAGTATCCAATCCTGCGGGATAACTTCCCATGTCCTGACAATGCGAAACCGCTGTTTCTCCCAAAGGTGAAGGAATTACTTGTTCCAAGGATTAGTGGAGTAGAGAGAGTCCTAGAGGAGGACGGAATCAGGATCGAGTGCAAAGATGATTCCTATGTTTTAGTTAGGGTTTCAGGAACTGAACCAAAGGCCAGATTGTATGTTGGCGCTAAGACCAAGAAAGCTCTGGAAAAACTGGAAGATATCGCAAGAGATGTGATGAAGCAGGCGCTTGAAGACAGTAAGAGAGCTTAGTTAATATTAAATCTAAGGAGCCCTGTGCTAACATTGCCGCAATCTAGCCGGGGTATCCAAGTGGCTACGGAAACGGTCTCGAAAACTGCTGCCTTTTGAAGCGCATGGGTTCTTTGACCAAATCACTATTCATCTCTTTGATTTCAAGCAGCTATACTGCAGAGAGGAATCAATTCTATCTCTTATTCTTCAGAAATGCCGAATCGATATCGTCCCATTTAAGACCGAGATTCCTCATAGCCCAATGCACGTAACGATGATGTTTCGTGCACAGAGCTTGCCACTCCTCCAGTTTTAGCTCCCGCAGACGTTCCTTCGACCAGAGAAGGCTGCCTCGGTGCGGTGCACCATCCTTTCTATGAATGACCAGTTTCTTACCTTCTGGAATTGTGCCGCAGAAATAGCACTCACCTCCGAAAAGAGCCCTTCTGATGTCTTCGACTTCACCTTCAAGATTGCGTAGTGACCCATCCCTATCAAAGGCGGACTGTTCGCCCTGACTCTGTGTTGAAATCTTCTGTTTCGATTCTTCCAACGTTCTCCGTTTGACTCTATCCTCAACAGCTTGCCAGTCCATGCCAAGTTGGCTATTTGCCCAGTGAACTCCTCGATGGCACATTACGCAGAGCGCAGACCATTCTTCAGGATTCAGCGTCTGAAGAAACGAGAGATTCCATAGCGCATTTATTCCGTGCTCCGCAAAGTTCCTATTATGGATGGCAATCTTCCGTTTATCCCCATCTATTCCACACACTCTGCACTCTGTTCCGAAGAGTTTGTCACGGAGTTCTTGGACTATCATACGTCTTTTCCTGGCTTGCTCCGTTTTGGCACATTTTCTCTCTGCATCCGATTTGTATTTCGATCTTCTTTTGCTCTTGACTCCTAGTTCTTCAAGGTATTTCCCCGCTGTTCGGCGTGATACTCCCAGCTTCTTAGCTATTTCCTTATGCGTCAGACCTTGTTCATAGAGTCGACGAGCTTCTTCTGGATTTTCCTTTTTCGGTAGGGAGCGAGTTTCCCACCCATTCCTTTTGAACGCTCTACCTACGGTACTATTCGCAATCCCGAGTTTCCGAGCAATATCGCTCTTCGAAAGCCTCTCATCAAAGTACAAGTGTCGTATATCCTCATCAGCATATCGGCGTTTTTGCGTTTCCCAATTATGATCCGTGTAGTATCGGGTAAGTAACTTTGACCGAGGCACCTTGATTGTTTCATTCATACTAAGTAATTCCTACTGCATTTTGAGGAGGCCTTTGCATGATCTTACATCCTTTCGTAGAATTTCTTGCATGTAATCCGTCTCACCGTCCGAGTCAGACTTCCAGTCCCTAACCGGACTGCCTTTCACATCAAGGAGTTGCTCTTGCAGTCATTTGAACTCATATCTGCAAAGTTTCATCAGGGTACGATTGGAGATAGAAATCATGAATTAAGGCATCAAACTAAGGAAGAGAGTACTGCTCCTGTGAGTAGATCAGGTCATGTTTCCGACCATTATAACAAGGGTGAGTAATAGGGATATTTGAATTCAGAGAACAAGATAATGGCGCCGGGGAAGGGACTCGAACCCTTGAGTCCTGAAACAACGGTTATCTCGTACTGAAGTTAGTTCGAGACCGCCTCCGTAGCCGCTTGGATACCCCGGCCATGCATTTCCCCTGATATCGCTGATATAACATTAATGTTCAGATGGAGAGAGAAACTTGGTAGCCCGAGCCTTTGAGAAGATTATTATCGTGAGCTCGAATCTCATCCCCGGCGCCATCCCTAGTTGTTCTCTAAAGGAAACTAGAATTTAATGATTGAATAACCCTCCTCAGCAAAACGAAGAAGATTGGAGTGGCCCTGGAGCTCTCCCATGATGGGGACCCCCAGTTTCTGTGCGGCTTTAGTTGCTGAAAACTGGGCGGTGCACGCCTTGCATGCATGATCGATTATTCCATTCTCCATTGCCTTGTTAAAGAGCGGGAGCTTAATCGAGCCGTCTTCAATTCCTATGAGTAGACTTGGTGATGCGCATTCGAGTACTACTGCGACTTTGTGACCTGAATCATGAAAATGATTCGCGTTGAGAAGGATGTGCATGAGCTGCATCTTGTTGTCTTCAGTGGCTAGGAACATGTATTTCATGAAAATGAAGACGAAATAAGCGATAAGATGAATGTTTTGTATTCAAGATAGAATGAATGGTGTGGAAGTTGAAACTTGCTTGAATTCGTCAATTTCAAGTTTGGCTGTTTCTTGGCCACCAAGACACGGGATTGCCGTCTACTCGCCGGATCTCAACCTTGAGTAGAACTATTACGATGAGGGTATGGATAGGCAGAGGAATGACTAGAATAGTCATGTAACCCGACATTACAACGAGGACAACGGAAATTGTCATTATTATCTGAAACACCAATACACCGAGTGTTGACAACCAAGCTGACTTTGCTTTTATCTGACCTGTATAGAATCGGTGTAAGACCCAGCAAATATAGAATCCAAGCATAATCCACAGCACACTCAATAATAGCAACGGAAGAGGGTATGCAGGCACAATTGGAGGAATAATCACGCCAAATCCCATCCATTCTCCGAAGTCATGAAAGTACATCCAGAAGGGGAATATCCAGAATTGAATCGTGGACATAATCCCCGTGTAAGCTGTCACTACGCCGTAAGGTAAGAACGCACTCGAAACCATTACGAGAAATGGCACACGTGACTTTTCTTGCAAGAGAATCCCCGACCAGAACGATTACAATCAATACATGTATGTCGGTCTAATATCAATTCTTCGCGGGCTGGAACATACGTAAGTTGTTTTGAAAATGGTGAATGGTGCGGAGGGCGAGATTTGAACTCGCGAACTCCTACGAGACAAGGACCTAAACCTTGCGCCTTTAACCTGGCTGGGCAACCTCCGCATCAGTGAAAGAAGGTGAAAAGTGGATAAGATATAATGGTTTTGTCACCGTTGGCAGACAGATGAGCGTGGACCACCCCTCAAGGAAGGCCTCAGGCTTTACTTTAGATCAGTCTTTTTTCTC
>JABCTV010000073.1 GCA_018238205.1 Candidatus Thorarchaeota archaeon | reverse complement strand
GCTACCAACTCAGCTAGCCCAGTCTGAACAGAAAGATGACAGATGCAGATAACACACTCACATCGGTACTCGCGACTACTTCTGCTTCTCTTGTCTGTAGGGCAGGTAATTTGGCCTGAATATCTCGTTTACCATGACGTATGTAGTTTCTCTTCAAACTTCATATGCATCAGCTTACTAATTCGATATCGGTAGCAATGAACCCAACCTTGAACTCACTATTCTGTTCTGGTATAAAACTAACATGAACTCCATCTAGTTTCCTGCAATCTTTGGGTTTCACTGGATTCCGCAAATTATCTACCCGAAATGCGCAAATCATTTCGGAGCTATCGATAAGACCAAATCCCTTCCTTGTATTGAAAAATCGAATTCGTCCGACAGCTCTATTTTTCATCCCCCTAATTTCTTTACTTAGTGATTGGAGCTTTCTTTTGTATTTGCTCGTTGGAGGCACAATAGACAATCCAGTTTGAACGAATTTCTCAATCTTAGAAGAATCAGGTTTGTGGCGTTTCGTTTCATAGACTGCCAAGAAGAAATTGACTCCAGCTTCAAACTCTCGGTCAGGTGTTATATCACGACCTTCTCCTTGAACTACAGATATGGATAACTCAAGATATTCTTGGCCTTCGTTTAGCTTACCCATCTGAGAGAGTGCAATCCCATAATCACGATGTATGGATCTCCAGAAATCATAGTTTCTTCTGTTTGGAAGTAAAGCAATCGCTTCATTAGACAGTCTAACAGATTCTTCGAAAAGGCCAATTGCTTCATTCTGATTTCCTCTCTTCTTCTCGGTTTGAGCCCATCTTCTACTATTATCAGCAAGATGTGATAATACGATGAGTTTCTGTCTATTTGTTATGATAGAACTAGCTACCAAAACACGTTGCAGAATTGTTTGAGCCTCGTCGTATCTTGTCCTAAACGTAAGAACTCTTCCAAGCTCAATATTCAAATTCGGATGGTCATTATCAATTGCTAGTCCAGTTCTAAGTTTTATCTCAGCATCTTTGAGACTATGTTGACGCTTCCTTATGATCCCCCATTGATACCAAACATGAAGGTTTTTTGGTTCGAGATTCGCCGCTTTTTCCATCAGTTTTTCAACTTGTTTAAATCTGCCACGTTCAAACTCGAATCTTGCGAACTCTATGAGAACGTATGTGAAGTTAGGTGCAACTTCCATTGCATCTCGGAATAACTCTTCTGCTCCTGATACTCTACCCTCCTGATAGAGGCCCTTTGCTGATTTCACCAATTTAACTGCAATGCGGTCTTCGGGGGTTTTCACGCCAAGACTATAGACAGAATACGAACTAATTGATTTGGCTTTTTCTTCCTGTTCAACTAGTTCTTGAAGCCTGTAAAACCGGTCATTTAGAGTTGTACGAATTTCTTGTTCATCGTTGAGTTTTTCTTGGACATAGTCTTGCGTTAATGAGAGTAGTCCATAGGCAGTCATCCCCGATCCTTCTTGTCCCTCAATGGTACAAGGAAATACAAAAGATGCCAGAATCAACTCACGAATTACCAGTAAGAAATCACTGTCAGAACATTCTATCAGATACCTAATGAGGGTCACTGACGGGGGGGTATCAAATAGCGATATTCCGTAAAGACACATTCTAGCCTTTTCTGATAACATCGCAAAGACATCTTCGAAGCAGAATTTTGCTATATCACTTGTTCCTTTCAAGGGCATTTTGAACGCTGCGTTTAAGTCCTTTCCAAGTGCTGCTTCGGCAATTGACCATTTTATTGCCAACGGGTATTTCTGAACCTGGTCAACTAGTCCCTCTATTTTACCTTCTCGCAGTTTCGAATAGTCTTTCAAACCTTTGTCCCTACATACTAACCTGAAGAGCAGAATAGCATCATTAGCTGACATCTCGTCTAGAAAGAACCTACGTTCGATTTCTCCCAGTCCCACTCTGCTGGTAATAAGCACTTTAGAAGGACGAGGAACATCTTTGAGAAACTCCACTAAACTACTATCCTCTATCATAACAGATTCTAAATTATCAACAATCATAAGTACCCTGTTTGTAGAAAGGAGGGTTTGAAGGTATTTCCCTAGGTTATGCAATGGAAGAGAAGACTCAAGATTGCTCGAATGTTCTGGTTGTAGGACTCTTATTGTTTTTCTTACGAATTCCTCGTAATTTCTAATCTCAGGAACCGTCTCAATAATTCCTTTTGGTGTAAGCATACTGGTTTTTGCGCTAAACCAAACTATAGCTGTGAATGGGCAATCAACATCATCTCTAATGCTATATGACACGTTCAGTGCTAATGCCGTCTTCCCAACTCCGCCGCTCCCAATTAGTGTAATTACCCGGTCCAAATCTGAATAGAGTATTTCCGTCAGTTTCTTTTTTGCATCTCTTCGACCAACAAATCCCCCCTCAAGACTATAATCTTCTGGTGGTAGATTAGAAGTTACGTTAAGTTCTTCTTCTTGAATTACGAATCCTGGCGGTATTGACTGAAACTCACGATATTGCTCTTGATCTATGTATTCCCGTACATCTCCAGCGCTTTTCCCCCGTCCCAGCAATTTCACATAATCTACTAGCATATCAAAATCAAGAAGGGAGAAACTACGACGAACATGAGCAACTTTGTTCCTTAATTCATTCAACTCATCCATTATTTCATTAAACTTCGCTTTTGGAATTTTACCGAGAAAATCCGAACATAATGAGTAGTTGTTATCGAAAGAGGCAATCTCCTTCAGGTGTGGGAATCCAACATAATCTAGCAAATCAGATGGATCATTAAATGTGTTCAATCCTGTGGCTTCTAATGCGGATTCTCTTACCCCTTTTGGAATACCTCTCATCCAGTTATTCCCAAAATTTGTTAGCAAGACCTCATCAGCAAGGAATTTCCTAAATTCATATTCGAATTTATTAATCAAAATGGCATATGCATACACTCGAGCTCGTTCCAGATTCACTTCAGTCACACCCACCCGGCTTTCTTATGAGATACTTCAATCCATTCGGTTTATCAAACGGTCCCGCATAGAAGTCGTATTTCAGAGGAAAAGACTCGACAAAGCGATTTGTCATGAGATTACATTTTTCTAAACAAGCATTGAATGAGGGTTCGTCCATTTCTGTCACATCCTATTGATGCTCTAACCTCTAGTATGTGCCTTGCAGTCGATAAACTGTTACCTCTACGAGCTACCACATCTCGAATATTGACACCCATGCCATACTATATCTCTTTGATATCTGTTTTGTCCATTTATTGACAATAAATGTTTCAGCTATATGATTGAAATTCACAATGGGACAAAACCAATCATCAGCAATACTGAGGAACTGTGGACAGCGGGAATCTTCATCAGTGAGTTCACTACTGATTAAGAAACTATTCGTGGAGTAGTGTTTGCAGCTAGATATCGAAATCGTCAACCTCGTGGCAACTGCAACTATCGGAGAGAGCGTAAGTCTTGGGGAGATAGCTGATCGCCCATTCACCACCTATAACCCCTTTCGCTACTTCTGCTTCTCTAGCATAGTTCAACTATACCAAGAGTGATTGGCCAACCCACTTGGGTGCCAAGTCGGTAGTAAATACTGAGCATTGTGGAGTTATGGCATCTGTTTCTCTTGTCGATATGGCAAATAGTCTGATCCAAATATCTCCCGAGCTATGACGATTAGAAAATAGGAGAATAACCACGTCCCACAGCGTACAAACGTTGAGTTATTATAGATGATTATTCGTGCCAGTTGGGGCAATAATGGCGAACGATGTTCCTAAATCCATTGATAAAAATCTCCTAAGAACTCTATTCATAAAAGTCGTAGAGGGAAAGTCGAGGGATATAATAGGAAATATGCCTGCCTTCAAAGAACTTGTGAATCTAGTAATTGAAAGTCGGAGATTTGGAATACTTGGAGAATTTATGATTCACAAACAATCCGTTGAAGTTGCACTTATGGAATATTACATTTCTTACGTTCTTGATGGAATAAGTGAAACCATAGAGGCTTGGCGAGATAGGGACGATAGAGATCTCGCACTTCATAAGAGGATAGAAAACGCACTTTTCTGGTTGATTGAAGATCTCGATTTAATGGGGCCGCCAACCGACAAAGAAGATGAAGAGTATTTTTTTTCTCATTCAGTTGCGCTGCTTGGGCATGTAAGCTTCAAACTATCCATAGATTCAGTAAAACTAGATGAGTCAATAAGAATTCGTAGACTTACGCCATTTGAAGATGCTGAATTAGGAAACATTACCTTTCCAGCAGGAGATTTAGAGAAGCTAACATCTCCAAAAATCGATAACTCTCGCGCCAATCGACTAATTGATGCTATTTGGGATATCATGTGGGTTGATGGTGGAGGCTTTATGGGGATGCCAGAGAATAGACCTGTTTATGTTATTGAGGGGTGGGAGCAGAAGTCAAGCAAACTTCCTAAACCACATGAATCACCATCGAGTCCAATCAGGAGTGCATTATGCGCTCATGAGAAGAATATGATACAGTCGATCTACAACGCACTCTCCAGTATTCGGCTCCTTACAGACTCATTTGCAGGAATTGAACTATTAGAACTTGGCCGCGAATACGTGGTTCCAGCTGGTTCATCTCTAGTTTACATTTCGCAAAATGTAAAACCTGAAGTGAGACCGCATGACGTATATCGACCCGGATCTATGAATGGTGACATTCCTGAGATTGCTAACCACGCGCCAGTTGCACTTAGTTTAGAGCAATCAGATCAGTTGAAAGAATTATACAACGCAATCTCTTCATTCAGAAAACATGAGCCACAGACTGACTTCCATCAACTTCTAGAACGAGCCCTTTGGAGATATAGTCTTGCTCTAATCGAATACTATGATGAAGACGCAGTAATTGATTTGGCGATTTGCCTTGAACTTCTAACTAAAACAAGTAACTCCAAACAAGTCAGCTACGTTATATCTCCATTCATTTCAATAGAAACATCTACTGAAGTCGTTCAAGCTTTCCTTTTAGACTTCATGGAATTACGACACAAAATTGTGCATGGATCAATGAAAGGCAAGAAGAAAATTGAGGAAAAACTAGGTGGCTCAACCAAATACATGCCATTGGGAAGATGTCTTGTTCGTGCCTGCCTTCGGAATGCCCTCCTCTACTCAATTAACGCAGGGATACCTTCTGGAAACCGTGGTTTCAAAGAATTACTACAGCGATGCGCCGATGAACCGAAATTTCGGAATACTGTACAGACAATTATACCCCAATGGTCTTTTGATGAGGTTTCTGATTTGGAAAAATCATTTTAAAATCAAGAATAGTTTCAATCTCTATAGGATGCAAGTATTGATCCTGAGTTTCTTTTACAGAAGAAGAATTCAAAAGGTCGAAATGTTAAATTGGCGTAATCAATAATCATTGCGTGGTTTTATCCTACACAGCAACAAATCTCTATGGGGAGCAGATGGGGACTGCAAATGAGTAATGACACGAAAGCGAACAATGACTCACGGACTCTTGAGAAGGTTCTATGGAACAGTATGAGTCTATTGAGAGGGTCGCTTAGCCAAATTGAATTGTTCAACTACGTGCTTTCTCTAATATTTCTCAAATACATCTCTGAGGTGACAAACCAATCTCAGCGAGAGGACGTACGCTTTGAGATTCCTGCTGAAGCTTCATGGCTATCATTAATGAGCGGAGTAGAGCCCACAGGGAAGAAGATCAACAATATTCTGAACAAGCTGGAGGATTCCAATCCCGAGATGAGAGGCCTTTTCTCTGATTTGGATTATGAAAGAATTCATCGCGTTACTGGAAACAAACTAATGGAACTCTTGGAAGGTGTTGACCAAATTGAGTTACACAAGATTCCCCATTTTCCATATTTGTTTGATTGTCTACTAGATTGGACTGCTGACACCTTGGGCTATAGAGGTGGTGAATTCCGGACTCCAAAAATGTTGTCTGATTTAGTAGTTCAGCTCGCTTCTCCTGAACCTGGAATGACAGTGTGTGATCCAACCTGTGGCTCTGGAGGTATGCTCATTGCAGCTGATACCTTTGTAAAAGAACAGTCTTCGGATTCTAATACAGTACAACTCTATGGGCAGGAGAAGAACATCCGCACGTGGGCAATCTGTAAGATGAATCTGCTTATTCATGGATTGGATGCAAGGATAGAGCTAGGTGATACACTAAGAGAGCCACAATTGATCGGGAATGAATCCCTTTTGAGATTTGACAGAGTGTTTTCTAACCCCCCCATGAGTCTAAGAGATTGGGGTCAAGAATTTGCGCAGCATGATGTGTTTGGTAGATACAAATACGGAATTCCTCCTAAGTCCTCTGGAGATTTCGCCTTCATACAACATGTAATATCTACACTATCAGACGCTGGGAAAGGGGTAGTTGTTATTTCAAGGGGTCCTCTTGTCAGAAGCGGACCGGAACAGAGAATCCGGGAGAGATTGATTAAAGAGGACATTATAGAAAGTGTGATTGCGCTACCACCTAATCTTCTCTATGGAACTGCAATTCAATGTGCAGTTCTAGTACTTAACAAAGCTAAGCCCAAAAATCGACAAAGAAAGGTTCTATTCATCAATGCAACAAAAAGAGGGATAAAAGAAAGGTCTCAAACCTATCTTGATGCAGATGACCTTGAGTGGATTGATAGAGCATACAAATCTTTCACACAATCAAGGGGGCTTGTAAAGGTCGTTGGAGTTAATCTAATAGCTGGACAAAATTACAATCTAGATATTGAAAGATACCTTGAAGATGAAGAAACCCCGGTTCTTGTAAGATTTCTTGATGATGCGTGTTTTTCTGTTGCAGAGGCAGAAATTAGTGGGAATGAATTCGAACAATGGATAGAAGGTCTTCCCTATCCACTTGCTTCGATTCTTTGGTCCTATACATCAATGATGGATGCACAGCAGAAAACAAATTCACTATTTCACTTCTTTGAGGCTCTCTCCCAGTTCAATACAACACTAATTCTAAGTGCAATTACTTCTAACTCCGAATTTTACAGTTCCAAGTTTTCTGGAATAATCACCAAAGATGTCTTCACCACCTCCTCTTTTGGAGGTTGGAATTTAGTAGGAATTCGTTTGGCCAGTAAAATCCGCAAAATGATGAAAACCGAATCGACCCAACAAGAATGTATCAGCATCTTTGGAGGTGTGGATAACCGCATTGTTAACCTTCTTTCTGACGCGGAATTGGGAAAAATCCTGCAAGAAGCTGCCAAGCTTAGGAATCGGTGGTTGGGTCACTCAGGTGCGGTTACGAAAGCAGAATATTCTAGACGTTTGTTAAGTCTAGAGGGCTTACTCGTGAAAACTCGAATGATATTGGAGGATGAGTATTCTTCTATGATTCTAATCCTCCCAGATACAGGACGCTATAAAGGTGGCTTATTTTACAACATAGTTAAAGAAGTAAGAGGTACAAGAACTCCCTTCCGAGAGATTTTGTTGGAAACTATTTCACCTTTAGAA
This sequence comes from Candidatus Thorarchaeota archaeon, assembly GCA_018238205.1. Taxonomy (GTDB): domain Archaea; phylum Asgardarchaeota; class Thorarchaeia; order Thorarchaeales; family Thorarchaeaceae; genus SMTZ1-45. The sequence goes on along the minus strand of JABCTV010000073.1, from coordinate 6,965 downwards.
TCTGATTCACTTCATATAGTTGCGGTTGGAGGGAACATATCAATCAAATTGCTGCCCTTTCTTAGAATTATGCATAGCCCTGAAACTGAGAGGAATACATGCTATTTCTACAATAGAGTTGAACCTGAAGGGGTTAGGTGGATCACCTATCAATTCCAGGAAGAATCGGAGCTTACCTTACCTGATGAAGATGTTGAAGCTGCGCTAGATTTGCTTCTCCCTTCAAATACTAACTGATGGTTCATCCATTATAACTATGAGTAGATGTTGCAACAAGAATCATATGCGTCCTATGTTGCGCTGAGTGTGGATTCGGTAGGTCCTGCATTTCCTGCTATAACGTGAATCTGGGGATTTGAAGTGTTTAGAAAATCACGAAGCATAAGTGAAAAGGAGACGAGAAAGAAACTCATAGACCGTCGGCTAGAATATGCAGGTTGGGGACAAATCGCTTCCTATAATAAGAATCAAAATTACAAGAACGAGTCAGTTACTGAATACAAGACTGCCAAAGGACCTGCAGACTATGTCCTATTCCACAATGGAAAACCATTAGCAATCGTCGAGGCAAAGAGACTTGCAGTTGGCCCACAGAATGTTTTGAAACAAGCACAAAGATATGCAAGTGGATTTCCTGCTAAGTGGTGGGAGTTCGGAGAATATCATGTCCCCTTCGTCTACTCCACAAATGGAGAAGTCATCTGGTTTCAAGACTTGAGAGAGAAAAACAGCCGGTCTCGTGAGGTCAAACAGTTCCACACCCCGCAAGCACTCCTAGAGATGCTCATAAGAGGAGAATTAGGATCCACCACATGGTTAGAAGAAAACCCGAAGACTGGAAAGGAACGACTCAGGTACTATCAGAGAGATGCTGTTGAAGCGATAGAGCAGGAGCTCAGCAAAGGAAAACGTAAGATGATGGTGGCAATGGCAACCGGAACAGGAAAGACGTTCACAGCCATTTCACTCCTCTATAGACTGATGAAGTCTGGTTTTGCCAAGAGAATTCTATTCCTTGTTGACCGACGTGCCCTTGCTGCACAAGCTGCAGGTGCAATGTCCGTCTTTGAACCCGAGCCCGGTCTGAAGTTTGACAAGATCTACGAGGTCTACAGTCAGAAATTCAAGAGAGGCGAACTTGACGAGAAGAAATTCAATATCTCAGTGCTTCCCAATCATTATCTCACGAATCCTGATCCCAATCACACCTTTGCCTATGTCTGCACCATTCAACGGATGAGAATCAATCTCTTCGGTCTTCCTGAAGAGGAATCTGAAACCGGAGATGTCGAGATAGAGGAAGACGCTGACCAGATTGATATCCCTATTCATGCCTTCGATCTGATTGTTGCAGATGAATGCCATCGCGGATATACAACGGCAGAAACAAGTAAGTGGCGAGAGGTGCTTGAACACTTTGATGCTGTTCAGATTGGCTTGACTGCAACACCCGCCATGCACTCACTAGCTCATTTCAAGGATGTTGTATATCGATATACCTACGAACAGGGTGTCAGTGACCAATTCCTCGTAGACTATGACGCTGTGAGAATCTCATCCGATATCCGAATGAATGGAGTGTTTTTAGATGAAGGAGACGGTGTTGTCTACATAGACTCTGACACAGGTGCTAGGAACTATGACCATCTTGAGGACCAGCGAAGGTTCAAGGCCACTCAGGTTGAGCGAGATGTGACTGCTCCCGACTCTAACAGGAAGATTGTGAAAGAGTTTGCCAAGTACGCATTGGAACAGGATAAAAGACTTGGACGATTTCCAAAGACCCTGGTATTTGCAGTCAATGACATTGAGAACAGGTCTCATTGTGATCAATTGATTTCCCTCTTGCGAGATGAATTTGGAAGGGGCGATGCTTTTGTTGAGAAGATTACAGGCAGTCCCAGTGTTGACAAACCGCTCCAGCTCATCCGACAATTTCGCAATCGCCCGAAGCCGGGGATTGTCGTGACGGTGGACATGCTCTCAACTGGAGTTGATATTCCCGCATTGGAGAACATCCTCTTTATCAGACCAGTAAAGTCACGTATCCTCTTTGAGCAGATGATGGGGAGAGGTACAAGACTGTGCAAAGACCTTCTCCCACAGAAGGATCATTTCACGGTCTATGATGCAGTGGGTGTTATTGACTACATGAATACAAGTGCATTCACTGAGAACCCTCCCTCCAAACCCTCTCGCACGTTTGGACAGATTGTTCAAGATGTTCTGAATAATAAGGACAGAGAATATAACATTAGGTTGCTTCAGAAGCGCCTTCTCAGAGTTGCTAAAAACATCACCTTAGAGGGACGAGAGACTCTAAAGCCATGGATACCGGACGGTGATGTTGGCAAATTCTCCACTGAGTTGGCAGATAATCTCCTGACAGACTTTGCTGAAGCCGCGAGAATCCTGTCTGATCCAGATTTCCAAGAAGCGATTGAAGAGTATGAACGAAATCCAAGGGTCTTCATTGAGGCTCCAGAGGCTGTTGATATCGTAACCTCGGAGTACCTCTTCAAGACCACTGATGGTCGTGCGTTGAAGCCTGATGAGTATCTGAAGATCTTCGATGATTATGTTACAAACAACCCGGACCAAGTCACCGCTATCCAGATTCTTCTTAATAGACCAAAGGAATTCAGTATAGCTCATCTAAGGGAGTTGCGAAAGGTCCTAGAATCTCGACCTGAGCGGTTCACAGAGAAGAACCTGTCCAGAGCGCGACGGATTAGACAACCCTATGTAAAAGAGCTGGCTGACATCATCTCTCTCATCCGTGAGGCTATCTATGAGGATGATAGTTCTCCCGACGAACGTGCGTATGAAGCTATCAATGCTATCCGTCAGGAGATTGGAGATAGACTTACACCTGCACAAGAGAAATGGTTGGAGATGATTCGGAGTTATCTGCCCATTAATCTCATCATCTCGCGAGAAGACTTTAGAATGCCTCCCTTCTCACGGATGGGTGGATGGAATAAGGCTGACCGGACCTTTGATGGACAACTTGAGAATATTCTAAACGAGATTAACGAGGTTATGATTGCATGGATGAGTACGGCGTGATTGGCAAGCTCTGGGGATTCTGTAATATCCTCAGGCATGATGGAATCGGATATGGTGACTATATCGAGCAGTTGACCTACCTGTTGTTCTTGAAATTGACTGAGGAGCGAGGTGTGAAGATTCCCAAGGACTATAATTGGCAATCCTTGAAGAAGAGGTCTGGGACTGAGCTAAGGGAGCATTATCAGAAGGTCTTGAGTCGTCTTGCGGATGAGAAGGGGTTACTCGGGAACATCTTTGCTGGTTCACTGAACAGGTTCCGCGAGCCAGTCAATCTCAAGCGTCTCATCACAATGATAGACGAGATTCAGTGGTCCGAAACTGACGTGGACATCAAGGCTGCGGCTTATGAGGGTCTTCTTCAGAAGTACGCTGAGGAGCAAAAGGGGGCTGGTCAGTACTTCACGCCGCGCGAGGTAATTCGGTCGGTCATCAGGTGCATGAAACCTGATCTTCGCGAGAAGGCTGACTTCTCGATTCACGACCCTGCCTGTGGGACTGGGGGCTTTCTCATTGGTGCCTATGAGTGGATGCTTGGTCAGACCATCATGGGTGCAGACCTGACGCGGGATGAGAACGAACGACTGAGGACAAGGACCTTCTCAGGGCAGGAGATTGTTCTCGAAACCCGACGCCTTGCATTCATGAATCTATATCTTCATGAAATAGAAACTGAAATCGAGTATGGAGATTCGTTGTCCGAGGGCCCACACACCGGGAAACGGTATGACTGCATTCTGACAAATCCTCCCTTTGGTCGGACTGGCAGTGGCCGTGTTGAACGAGCAGATTTTGCAGTACAGACTTCAAACAAACAACTTAATTTCATGCAACATGTGATGACTATCCTTAAACCCGGTGGAAGAGCTGCAATGGTGGTTCCAGACAATGTGCTTTTTGAGTCTGGCGCCGGGCAAGAGATACGAAAGATTCTCCTAGAAGATTGCAATCTCCATACAATTCTGAAATTACCAATTGGGACCTTTACTCCCTACTCCCCAGGAGTAAGAGCGAATGTCATCTTCTTCACGAAAGGCACTACAACAAAAGAAGTGTGGATTTATGATTTGAGAACAAATATACAGAAAATCACGAAATCAAATCCTATAACCTCTAGGGTTTTCGAAGAGTTCGAAAAATATTATGGGACTAGTCCAAATGCTGAGGATAAAAGAAGTGAAATCGAGCGCTTCAAGAAATTCACTCGAAAACAAATTGAAGAACGAGAAATCAATCTTGATATCACATGGTTACGAGATGAATCACTCGGAGATAAAGAAAATCTGCCTGAGCCAGATGAAATCCTTGTTGATATCGAAACAGCACTCCAATCAGCATCAGATTTAGTGAGCGAACTTAGAAACTTGATTAGCAATGAAAAAGAACGTGGCAGTTAGGGGCGGAAAATTAGTTGGGAAAAATACCCGATTCGGTTGAACCAGATATACCAGACATATGGACATGGACCACTCTTGGTGATTTATGTAATGAGGTGCGCTATGGCTATACTGCAAAAGCCAGCAAATCAGCGGTGGGTCCAAAATTACTTCGAATAACTGATATAACAGGTGGCGAAATAGATTGGGAAGGAGTCCCAAATTGTACAATCGACGAGGATAGGAAACCTAAATATCTCCTTAAGGAGGGGGATATTGTTATTGCAAGAACAGGTTCAGTTGGTTCAAGTTATTTAATCAAGGGAGATATCCCTGAAACTGTTTTTGCCTCTTATTTGATTCGCATCCGTTTGAATGATAAGATAAAACCTCATTTCGTCAAGCACTTTCTTGATTCTACTCGATTTTGGAAACAGATACATCAAGTAAAACGGGGTATTGGCAGACCTAATGTGAATGCACGCATGCTCAAAGAAATTAGAATCCCCTTACCTTCAATGGAAGAACAACACAGAATTATTGAATCTTTAAATCGAATTCGCGACAGTCTTCGTACTTCTAGACAAGAAACTTCTCGCATCCCTGACCTGACCCGGAGGCTTCGCATGGCTATCCTCTCAAAGGCCTTTCGGGAGGAGCTAATTCGTGATGAAGAGGTGTTTACTGGAAGAAATCTTGGAGATGTTGTTGAACGTTTTCAAAATGGAACTGGGAGAAGGAGAGATGGAAAGGGGCTAAAAACACCGATTCTAAGGTTAGCAAATGTCAAGAACGGAGAAATCTCTCAAACTGACATTCGCGAATATTCAATGCCAGATGACGAAATAGAGAAATATCGTCTAAACAAAGATGATTTGCTTCTAGTCCGTGTTAATGGAAGTAGGAATCTTGTTGCTCGTCCAACTATATTCGACAGAGAGGATACCTTCACATTCTGTGACCATTTTATCAGATGTACAGTGAATAAATCTTTGATACTTCCACAATTTCTTAGTTATCAACTAGAGTCACATTCGTGCCGCACGTTTATTGAATATAATATGGTTTCATCTGCAGGTCAAAATACAATAAGTCAAAGAGTTTTGGAGAAAATGCCACTCAAGTTACCATCTCTTGACATCCAGAAGCATATTGTTAATTATATTGGAAAATCGCTTGAGATGCTTTCTATTTTAAATCACACTAGTGAAGAAGCTATTCTAAGCTTTGACAGGTTGGAGTCTTCCATACTTTTGCAAGCTTTCAAAGGAAAATTGACTCACACGAATACGGATGTAATAGACATCACGCAGAATCCAACGCAAACAGCACTCGACGAGTTCGATTAAACAAATCGTGTGATCTTCTTTAGCAATTATTCCGATGGAGGACTAGGAGAAGACAGTGTTTCGTGATGATGTACAAACACAACATACCTTCGAAGTTGTAAACATTCCTAGGTCCTACATCGAGAGCGATATCGTCAACAAACAGAACCAAAGACAGGTCTGGGACTCTAAGAAGGTCAATCACGTCTTTGGTCGATTTCTCAATACTCTCATGCATGCAGATATTAAAACAGGCTTTAGAATTGAAACAGACAACGACACAGCTCGGATTCTCTTCTTGTTACCCATTCAGAAATCGTCACCAAGTATGTTCGAGTCCATATACAGAGCACATTTCCAGGACTTCGATATACAACCCACTGAAAACACTCTACAAATTGATGTGGAAGACAATGTCCATGTCTGTATAATAAAAGGGGTTCCACAGAATACTGAGAGGTCTCTGGACACTTTGACCGAGATCATGACAAAGTTTAGTGGACATTCCTTCTATCAAGTACTTGCTTTCCCTGCTAAACCTGGCATAATAAACCGATACGCAGCAAAACACAAGCTGAAGTCTGCTTTAGAAAAATCCCAAAGACAACAGACCGAACAAGGTTGGCTCGGGAAAGAAACTCGACCTAAGATTGATGTTGACAGTCTATTAGACTCTGAAGATTTAAAGAAGCAATATGAACGATTGTCCACAGACCGAGTCTTCAAGTGCCAAGTAACACTTGCCTTCTGGGGGCATCAAGATTCCGAAGCACACCTCAAAGCTGCTGTAACCGCACTGATCGGGTCGATATCATCAACAAAGAAGAAGACTCGTCTGAAGACAAAGTATGTTTCCGGTTCACTTGCAATGAAGGTAGCTCAAAGAACACTAGACCTGAAACGTAAACGAATGACCACTGAGATGACTGCTACTGAGGCAATCCCTCTCTTTGAAATTCCTCATAACGAGATTGGAGTTGAAGCATCTACACAGGCTGCATTCTCATCTGTAGGGACATCCAAGCAACCCCCACAGAGAGAGCAAGTAGGCATATTCAAACAGAATGAGATTGCTTTAGGTTCGCTCTATCGATTCTCATCTCTTGATGAAAGTCGTATCAAGTATCTCCCCCTCCAAGACCTGAAGAAACACACCCTGATTGTTGGAAAGACAGGAACTGGGAAGAGCACG
>JABCTV010000268.1 GCA_018238205.1 Candidatus Thorarchaeota archaeon | reverse complement strand
TATTTGTCCAACAGTTGAAACATCCACGACAATCACCGATATCAAGACCTTTGGAATAGATGATATCCACATCAGCTTTAGCTTCCTTCATCCCCTCAACAAAGTGCGTGAGAATTCCACCTGTTGCTCCTCGGTCTTTTCGGGGGCTGCCGTTGATTACTAGTACTTTCAATCTGCTAACCTCTCAACTAGGTTTGAATTCACACACATAAGCTTTGCACCATCTGCTTGAATCCAATTATCATGAGCATCTAGCTAGTTTATCCAATTGAACGAATGCGGAATGGAGGGGGGTAAACTCCCTCTCACGCATGAAGCGAATCTCACTTCTGTTTCTCCAGATGTACAGGTCTGTCGTCTTATGCGTGTTACAGGGTCCTCGCTCTGACTACCGGAATGAAATCTACAGAGTTATTCTTTTATGCCCGGGCGTCAGGATTGTGGTCATGAAAGCCCTGATTGTTTACTTCTCACAGACTGGCAATACCAAACAGATTGCCGAGTCTATTCATGAGGAGATCTCCAAGCATGCTGATGCAGATATTGCGAGTGTTAGCAGAGTAGACCCCGGAACTCTGAACCAATATGGCTTGCTGTTTGTCGGGGCTCCATGCCATAGTTCTGATTTGGCACCTCCAGTGAAGGGATTCCTAGAACGACTACCTATGTCACCAGACTTCAAACTCGCAGGATTCTTCACACACTCAACCTACATGCCTGACCATGGTGAGCAGGGAACAAAGCTCTATGATAGATGGGCGGGCAGGTGTCACCTAACGTTTGAAGAAGTAAGCAGGGAGAAGAACGTCGAGTTTCTAGGGTATTTCAACTGTATGGGCAAAGCCAGCCCCGATATTGAGGCCTTCATTAAGCGGGAGATAATAACTGATGAAGTCGAGTGGGAGAAATATTTGCCTGAGTTGAGAAGACATCCCGATACAAACGATATCAAGAATGCCAAGAACTTCGCTCTGGAGATACTGGGCAAACTGTAGTATGTCTTCCTTCCCCGGGCTCCCTTTCTGCTTCTCTTGTCCATAGGGCGGGTTCTCAGGGCCAAGAATTTTCCTAGCCATTGCGATGCAAAAGGCTCATCTCTTTGAATGTCGGTTTGATCTATCTGGTAATGAAACCAATGTCAACAGTAATTGAAAAGGTATTTGACTAAGGAAGACGATTCTTTTGCGGGGTTTATTTCGCTGAACAAACGACTGAATGCGGCATTCCTTTTCTTCCTAATCATATTCCTCCAGTTGTATTCGACCATCGATGCACGCGCAATTGAAACAAGACACGGTGGCGGGTTTTCACCAGTAGATTCCATTATTGGAAGCAATATTACATATTGGACTTTCAATGGTCACGGAACAACCGAAGACAATCTTAGAGCACAGATTCTGGCAGAAGCAGGTGTCAGGGTGATGCAGATTATCCATTGGTGGGGGCCGAATATCACTAACCCAATTGACATCTACTACAATTCAACAATTCAATCCTATCTTAGGGATGAGATTGACTTCAACATGTACGTCTTTAATCCGGACTATTTCTGGGGTATAATCCTTGGAGATGAGGAGCCGGGTTGGAGAAGATATATTGATCTTTGGGATACGCTGTCCCCTGAAATCGCCAAGTACAATGATACGTACTTCTTTGAAACAGGATACTGGCTAAAGCCCTATGTTCAACAGAATATGTCAGAAGGCTTCGCATTCAATGAATGGTTTAATGAAAAGAGTGTATGGTCGTATAACTTCATTCATGACTATGTGAAGGCAAAAGCTCCCAATGCTAAGATAGTTCAGTACATGATAATGCCGCCGATTTGGGGAATAGGTCCTGAAACGTGTGCGGCATATGAGCTCAAGGGGGATGTCTTTACCATGGATTGCTTCTATGCTGAGGAGGTGCCTTGGCTTCTCTATGAATCAATTAGGCGTTATAGAGCATCAATGCCAGATGTATTGCTGCACTTCGACATATGGGGGACCATATGGGATTTCGTTAATGAAGGGGGAGATGGTTTAACTTACAAAGTGGGAAGCTATGAGCAAATCCGTAGAGAGACATGGCTTGCATATCTCTCCGGAGTTGATGTTCTAGGCTGGTTTGATTGGGCACCACAATACAATAGCAGCTCTGATTGGGCATGGGGTCAACAGCGCGAAGATGCGATGGGAAAGCGAAATTGGATGTATATCGATAATCTAGCAGGTCAATTGGCGCATTTACCGGTGTTGCATTCGCGACCAGAAGTACTTGTTGTAGGAGATGGTTACCAAACAGGAGAGGCAATGCTGACTGTTGCTGATTTGGGTCTATTCACTGAATGCGACCTTGTTAACCAAAGATGCTTTGCAACAACAGACGTAAACATGTCACAGTATTCACTAGTATTAGTTACAGATGGATGGCATTATGAGGAAACAATAGAGAAACTAAACATTTACGTGACTAATGGCGGCAATGTCCTCTTCCTCGGAGGTATCAACTACTCTGAAAGTCCCTTTGTAAGAATCAATCATTTCGATATTGAATCTGAAAGCGAGGAAATAATCATCGTTGCTCACACCATGATCAACATCACTGAGCCTAATCTTCTCGAACTTGAGTTGCTTAACTATGATGCTCCGTCACATGGTACCTATGCATTGAATATCACGAATAATCCCACGGGATACTATCCCATTGATGGCTTTTATCTAGTCGATGGCGAGGATTTGAACGAGTATCCAGCTTCCCCGCTTGTGTTATATCACAACGAGTCAGAGCTTGATTCTGGATGGGTTCTCTATGTTGGTTCATCATGGTCCTACACAGATCCTGAGGCTCCCATTACGGACAAGAAACCAGATCTATGGTTCTTGTACCAAAAGTTCGTTAGGGCTTTCACAAGATTCCTAAACATTACCAATTCAATCTCCACCAATACAACTGAGAACATGTTAATCACTCAGGGCGAAGTTGAAGCGGGTTTGCTCATGTCTGGCATTTCCAACTTCAATAATACCAATCGATCATTCAACTATACACTAGATCTCACCCAATTCGATTTTCCTGATGGCAACTATTGGGTGCATTCACTAGATGAAAATATGTCCTTGGGGCAGTTTGCATCCGAAATTGGAATTCTGGAATTACCTATAGATGTGGTTGCCAATGGAACACGCTTACTACTCATATCGGAAAGCATGCCTAATCCGAACTATTCGATTGATATTTTCCCCGATATCCCCACTTACATTCCAGATGACAACGAAACCAGTACTACGACAACAACCACACCCACCATTACCTCGCCCGACCTCTCGCTATATGCTATCGCTGGAGGGGTATCTATTGGATTGGCTCTATTTGTCATAGTGATTGCTGCAAGAAAACGACAGAAACAATGAATATGCATAACTGCTTCTCTTGCCTGTAGGGTAGGTTTCAAGATTGAAAATCCTATAACCTAGTGTTTGCTATTCATCTTCCATTGTTATAACGTAAATCATAGCCAATAAACAGAAT
>JABCTV010000267.1 GCA_018238205.1 Candidatus Thorarchaeota archaeon | reverse complement strand
CATATATGTCTATTACATTGTTGAAAAATAATAAAGGGAACCCTTCAGGAATGCTGGGAATAGTAAGAGATATCACAGAGCAGAAAAAAGCAGGGAAAAAATTAAAAAAAGCAAGAGAATTTGCAAAAGTTTCAAAGTATGCAAATCAGTCAAAAAGTGTGTTTCTTGCTAATATGAGCCATGAAATAAGAACACCCATGAATGCAATTATGGGTATAACAGACATATTGATAGATACTAATCCTACGAATGTTCTTACATTTATGAGAGAAACTTCTAAGAAGTTTGACATAACCCGCTTTAATGTTTTTGCTAATTCTGGAAAAATTGAATACTTGTCTTTTTTGGATTTAACAATATGCTGTTTTATATTCAATGGAGGTAAATCAAATGGCTGATACCATCAACCCTAACGACCTCGCAAAGAACTTGGCAAGTCTTGGAGTTCCGATAACACCTATCTTAGAAAATGCCGGTATTAAAACAGTACCGATTGAAGTCTTAGGGCAACTTGAGGGTTTCATTGACAATCAGTTGCAGTCTATCAAGACTCTACTGGCTGTTGTTGATCGACTTACTTGTCTTCACAAGGAACTTCAACAGTACGCCCCGGATGATGTCCGTGAGCGTCATCAACACACCGTAACTGGCCTGCTTACCAGCTATGAAGATAGTCTTGATCTTTCATCAGATAAAGTATGAACATCGCTATTTAGGTCTTGGCGTCGGACACCCGTTCGACGCCGCTTTTTTATACCACATTTTCTGGGTGGGAGATTTCCGTGAGCAAAAAGAAAGCGGAGAGGGACTAATCCTCTCCGCATATCTTTAACCTCGACTCTTGCGCTGTTGCCATTTGACGCCATTCCAGAATGACCGGCTCAGTTGAGAAGTAATAAACTCTGATACCTGCACGTAACAGGTCTTCCAGTCATCCTGTTTTGCCGCCTCGTTGAAAATCTGATCTACAGAGTCGATAACCTTCTGTTGGTATTTATTCATCGCTCTTGTTCCTTTCTCCAGCGATGATGCGTATTAAAGTGGATAGGCAACGCTGGCTTGCCGCTCCATGACTCCTCATAAGCCATAGAGGGCTGGAGTAGCGAAGAACGCTGGTCGTTATGCAATCACACCAGCATTCAAGTCAAACCGAGCGTACCTGTGGGCAGGCGAAGGCTGTCCAGCAGGTGGCGACAGTGCCGTTCGTCAAGGTGGAGACTTGCTACTACCTTGCATGAATACTGAGTCTCTATGATACCCTTCATGGAATATGGCAAGACAGATAATCAATGCGAAGCGGAAGTGGGGGGGTTCATATTTCTCACTTTTCAATCATGGAAAAACCGCCATTGCTGGCGGTTTTAAGAATAGGGATTTTGTATCCCCTAACTCAATCCAGCAAGGATTCTACTGGATACATCCTTGATTCTCTGGATTGAGCTAATCAGCGTTTCTTTATCGCCTTTATAAAGCTGGATATAGTCGCTGAAGGCAGTGTTGGTATCCAAATCAATAGACTGACAAACGACATAGGCGACTGCTTCAGCTTCTGTCTCTTTCTGAGTCTTTGTCAGTTTTTCACCGGAGTGATGCAGAAACTCATGAGCCAGTTCGTGGACTTTCACACTGAAATCTTGAGCTTGAGACAAACCTGAACGGATGGTGATTTTGCCTCCGCTCGAACAGCCGTCGGCGTGCAAGGTATCCGAATACTCAAGAGTAATACCGTTAGCGGAAATAAAATTACCAAGTATTTCCTGATAACGGGACGGATCGCCCTGCACACTGGCGAATTCAGGCAGTTCGTCTCCGTCGGTTTGGTTGATGTCAAAAACGTAAACGGCTTTGAATCCGTTTATCTCAGTGACATTGGGACTGTTATCATCATTTTCGACAGTCTCTTTCTTGTAAACCAATGGAGCGATGATAACGATGCCGTTTTCGCCTTTTTTGACGAACCGGCCATGTTTCTTCCAAGTGTGAAATCCGGCGACATGAGTTGCGCTCGGTTTCTGAAGAGCTATGAGCATGACATTTCGTAAACTGTACTGATGAAATCTGCTCATAGTCTTAAGATACTTTTTCAATTCATCACTTTGACCATTCTCAAGAGACTCGGTCAATGAATTGAGAGCGTTTTCAATCAGTTGTTTTGCTTTGTTGTTTTTCATAATTGTTCTCCTTCGTTAGACGGGTTTTTGGTTCCTTCACCCCCCGGCAAGAGGAACCCAAAAAGCCGTGAGAAGGAGAACTCCTCTACGGAAACAACAATGCAAATATGATATTACGCTCGATTATTGAAAGCGACCGATACGGTCAAGATGTGGTGAATGGCATTGAATCAAAAAATACTACTCTGCAATATTCATTGCTGCGCTCAATTACTCGGAACGAGTAGCCTCCCATTTATCAACAAGTTTCATTGTCTCATTATCTGGCTCGTGCAATTTTGGCTCGATTAGCCCGATGTCGACAACAACGGGTACTTGAGCTAGCAACCCAGCAAGGATGCAAGTTCCTGTCGGAAGTATTGATAAAGATTCAACTGAAAGTTTATCCAAGTAGGATATAGTCCTTTCAACCGCACTAATGTCGTTGTTGTTAATTAGCCTATGTAAAAAGTAGTTGTGTAATTGTGATATAATCGTTGCAGAAATGTCAGCTGGTCGTTGACTAGCGATAGTCAAGAACACACCAAATTTACGACCTTCCTTGATAATCTCTTCGAATGTCTCAAGCCTATAATCCTTCCAAGATTCACTCTCTCTCTCAGAAGAATACGATAATATGTTGTGGGCTTCGTCTATTATCAAATTCAAATATGTATCCTTATTGTTCTTCTGCTTCTTGTCATCGTAAAGCTGTTTGCACATCAACATTGGTAACACCTTTTTCATGTTGATATTTACATCCTTTAGACAAACAACTGTCAGATTATGCCCTTTGGTCATATCAAAGTCGTCACTGACTACTTCTATTACCTTATTGAGGTCATGTATACGTTTGTCGAGTCTTTTTATCAGAGGAGCGATATGTTCTACATTTGAAAATCCCCTGCAAATTTCATCAAAGAACTGAAATATGATTTTCAATCGGATTCTATCTAAATGGGTAAACTGATCGGTTCTCACTATAATTGAATTAATTTTAGCTGAGATTACAGGTTGGATGAAATCCTCGCCCTGATTAGCGTAAATCTTATTTCCATTATCCATAAGATAATAGTAACCAGTATTATCTTTAGCGTGCCACTGTAGTTTTTGCTGGTAATCTGAAATGACTACTCCTAAGTTCTCTACTTTTGCTCCAAGGCACACATTTATCTCTTTAAGAAAATTAACAATAATGCCTTTCTCTAGATTCTTCTCATTGTGTGACGTTAGCGCAATTAATAGACTCTTTAACAAATCTTTAAAGCGCGCTTCAGAATCAAACTTGTCAGAGAAGTATGAGCTTCTGAGTGTTCTTTCAAGAAATGGAGTTTGTGTCTTTTCAGTGGCAGTAAGGAAGATAGTC
>JABCTV010000266.1 GCA_018238205.1 Candidatus Thorarchaeota archaeon | reverse complement strand
GGGACTGCGATTAAGTAGGATGACATCCGAGGCACAGATCCTTACAACAACTTGCGACACAAGCGCAGTAGCATCAGCGAGGAGCCAAATCACTTGCTACGAAGATAGGTCCAAAGCAGGGTACGAGAATGTCAAATGGTTCAAGCTGTAGCACAAGCATTAAGTGAGCCCCTCCATTGGAATAGCCAGTTCGGAGAGTAACGTGATGAGCAAGACTCCCTCTGACATGGCCAAACAAGTAGTGAAGGACTGGTTCTCAGCTGAAGGCATTAAGGTTGAAACCATCAAGAATCCGCGAGCCGAGTTTCTGTTCAAGGTAAAGTTCATGCGGTTCTTCTTCTCTGTGGTAAGGCCGAATGACCAGAAATACATCCAGATCGAGTCCCAAGTTATGATTTCTCCACAACACATGAAGCTCCTTACAGCTGAGAAGATGAAGACATTCCAGATAACCGCGATGAAGTACAGCTTCTCAGTCGATGTAACAATGGGATTTGTGCAGCCTCGACCAGGCCAACAGAGAGGACCCAAGCCGCCGGGACCGGGTTTTGTTGTTTCCGACAGAATCTATGACGATGCATTCAGCGAAGACCATCTGTGGCGTACAATGCGCAAATTACACAGTGCGGTAAACATGGTCATTACGCTTCTCAATGAAATCACCGGACAGCCCGGGGCTAAGCCACAGACGACCACCGATACAGGACCATCATACTACACATGATCCTCCTGTGGACCTTCATATCCAGGTGACAAGTGGAAACGTGAACGTCATTGTGCTTGCTTCACAACGCGAATCCGCAACTTCAATGAACTGCGCAAGGGCTCTTTGCGTCTGAGCAGCCCGTCTTGTGAGAGTTCCCCTAAGTTCTATGACAAATCGACTTGCAGATTCAATCAGTCTATGTGCTGGTACACCCACCCTATCTATTTCAGCTCGAGCTTTCTCTCTAACATCTTGCAGAGCAGAATCCAGTTTTGCCATTACCTTTATGGCGACCTGTTCTTCTCGAGCAAGTTCTGAATCTAGTCGAGCGGCTGCGTGTGAGCGGTTTCTCTCAAGTCTGTGTATCAGGCTACGTGCCTGGCCGATTTTTCTGTCAAGTTGAGATATTTCTCTTGAAACCTCATATCCATATTCTGAATAGCTTGCTTTGTCGTGTTGCGATTCCAATCCCCCCAATTGTGAACGTGCCTGGCTTATTTGCTGATCAAGTGGACGCACTCCCTCTAATCTTTACGAAGAGGGCTATGATCACTACTGCACCAATCACTCCACCGCCCAAGAAGATGATTAGAGTTGGGTCGAACTCACTTGGAGTTGTTGTCAGTGATGTCGATGTTTCAGTTGTAGTGGGATCTATTGTCGTGGGTGAAGTAGTAGATGTTGTTGTAGTTGTAGTAGTTGTAGTGGTCGTAGGTACGGCCTCCGTTACAGTCACCAGTACAATATCACTGGCAGTATTCCTTCCCTTGTCATAGACAACCAAAGTATAGTTGTGTACACCTATGTCAAGTCCATCAATACTAATACTGATATTTGAGCCAGTCCATTTTCCCGTTTCGTTGAGTACAGAGTTTGTGCATATCTCATAGGAGTCTGGACAAAGATCCGTTGGTAGCCACACCAACTCATTTCCGGTTTCTCCAATCTCATACCCTACATCATTGAGAGCTTCAAGCAGAGGTGGTGTCGTGTCTACAACCGTGACTATTATGGTGTCATTTGACCAGTGGTTATAGGTATCATTAACAAGAGCGGTGTAGTTGAAAACACCAAAATCCAAATCATCAAGACTTACTGAGATTTCCCATCCATTCCATTTGTCCGAAGCCAATGTACTACCATTTCGTAAAATTAGGTATGAATCCGGACTATAATCACGAGGACTCCATGTGATCGTGTTACCTTGACTTCCAACTTCAAATTCCACATCATTTGGATGGTCTATCGTGGGTGGTAGTTCAGAGATATAGTAATCTGCAGTCTGAGGATACCTGTCCACGCTCCCTGCACCTCCGATAATAGAATATGTCCCCTCTCCTCCATAATCGCCCCAGAAGTTACCAAGATCAACAGAATTATCCCATGTGTTCAAAGACCCCGAGTCAACAGCATTGTACGTGCCAGGACTCTTGCCATTGTACATGATGAGGTTATTGTATAGTGTGCATCCACTACCACTGTCACGAATCCAAATCCCATGATGAGTTTGATTTGACACTTGGTTACTAAATATCGTGCAGTTATCCGAATAATGCATTTCAATACCTGCAAACGTGTTTAGATGAGCAATATTCCCGTTCAGTGTGCTGTTGTTTGAGTAGTATATGTAGAATCCATCCACATTGACCTTTGCAGAATTTTCTACCAAGAAGCTATCAATAGATGATTCCATAAAGAATCCATAGATATCGTTATCAAATGCGTTGTTTCTACTGAGGATACACTCATCAGACGAAAGTATATGGACACCATTCTCAGAGTTAAGAGATGCATTATTCCCACTCAGTGTACAGCCATCTGAATTCCATAGATAGAACCCTGAATCAGGATTTTGAAACACATTGTTCTCAGAGAGTACAGAACCATCCGAAGATCGAAGATATACACCATCAACTCTATTGCCGCTTACTGAGTTGTTTATTATACTGCAAAAGGTTGAGAAATAGAGTCTGATTCCGTTTCGATTATTATCAGACGCGATGCTGTCCTCCACAGTGCAGTTTTGGGAGTATTCCAGAAGGAACCCATCCCAAAAATCATTCCAAGTGGCAATGTTGTCCATCATGATACAATTAGCGGATTCATATAGATGGAATCCAGCGCCGTTTTGTTGGGCATTATTCCCAGTCAGAATATTATTTCCTGAGAATGATAGTCCAAATCCATCCCCGATATGATCTAGGGCAACATTATCATTAAGACTGCAGTGCATTGACTCAGAAAGGCAGAATCCATCGTGCTGCAATTCTGCAGTATTATTTTCCAATACGCAGTTATCAGAATAGACAAGATAGAAGCCATAATAGTCATTATCCCATGCTGTACAATTTCTTTTTTCACAGTTATTCGAGGAGATGATCTGATATCCACGGAACTTTCCTTCAATCCAGCAGTCCTCAACCAAACCATTGGAAGTCTGATTGAGTAATATTCCAATGCCAACTTTCGTGCTTAAGGATGAGATATAGCATCCTTTAATCTTGAAGTAGACTGTAGTAAATGAGATAGAAATACAGTCGCCATCATCCGTTATGTTTAGTCCTTCTATCAAGAATGGCTCTTCCTCTGTCCCCTCACCAAGCCAGCCTTGGGTTTCAAAGTCAGCATCACTCTGGATCAGAATGGGATCACTTGGTGTGTATGAAAGAACTCTAGTGGTAGAATCTGTTTCAAGAGCTCTTTCTGATCTCACTGATCCATTATCTACATCTATTGTCGGTACACTCAAGAATAGAAGGAAGAGAATGCAGCAAAGATAGCCATGTCTTTTCTTCAATAAATCTGAATCTT
>JABCTV010000265.1 GCA_018238205.1 Candidatus Thorarchaeota archaeon | reverse complement strand
ACTTTCAAACAAGCAACTAATGCTGCATGTCTTCCAGGTATCTACAAACATAGTATTGTACTCCCCGATGGACACCAAGGATATGGATTTCCAATTGGAGGGGTCGCAGCCACAGATTATGAAAATGGTGTGATATCTCCAGGTGGGGTCGGTTATGACATCAATTGCGGTGTAAGAGTACTGAGGACAAATCTGGATGAGAAAGATGTTCGACCTAAAGCAAGACAACTCATCGACCAACTCTTTGCAGATATCCCTACAGGAGTTGGAAAACAAGGGAAAATTCATTTACGAAGTCATAGTGGTGTAGATGAGGTTCTTCGCGATGGTTCAAAATGGGCAGTTGAGGAAGGTTATGGATGGGATGAGGACCTTGAAAATCAAGAAGCCAATGGAAGAATAGATATCGCAGATCCTTCAGAAGTCCCAGGCTCAGCAAAAGAAAGAGGTCTCAAGCAAAGTGGCACACTTGGTTCTGGTAATCACTTCATAGAGATACAGCTTGTTGACGAGATATACGACGAAGAAGCTGCCAAGATTATGGGCATCACAAGAAAGGGACAAGTGATGGTCATGATTCATAGCGGCTCCAGAGGTCTCGGGCATCAAGTGTGTTCGGAATACATACGAAAAATGACTCAAGCAATGCGTAAGTACAATATCGAAGTTCCTGACCGAGAGCTTTGTTGTGCTCCAACAACATCACCAGAGGGACAAGCATACCTAGGCGCGATGAGTGCTGCTGCCAACTATGCTTTTGCTAATAGACAGGTCATGATGCATTGGACCAGACAGGCATTCTCCAAGGTTATGGGTCAATCTCCTGAAGACCTTGATATGGGTCTAATCTATGATGTTGCTCACAATATGGGGAAAGTGGAAGAGCACACTATCGATGGTCAGAAAAGGAAAGTTGTGGTCCACAGAAAAGGAGCAACTCGTGCATTCCCACCAGGACATCCAGATGTGCCCAGTAAGTATCGAAATGTTGGGCAGCCTGTACTTATTCCCGGAACAATGGGAACTGCATCATACATCCTCATGGGTAACAAACAAGGCATGGATCTTTCATTCGGTTCTACCGCTCATGGTGCAGGCAGATTCATGAGCCGATCACGAGCAAAGAAGCAGTTCTTTGGCAAGGAGATTCAGGACAAACTTGCTAGTGAAGGAATAATCGTTAGAGCCACAAAAGGTATTGTGATTGCTGAAGAGGCTCCAGGAGCCTACAAGGACGTGGACGAGGTGGTCAAGGTTTCAGATTCCCTAGGAATCGCTACCAAGGCTATCAGATTGAAACCCATTGGTGTCATCAAGGGATGAATCTTGCTCTCGTTCCTTACCAGCGATATCTGCTAGAACTACAGCAACACCTAGGAGAATGATGAAGAAGCCCACCCAGACTAGTGGAGCAGGGTATTCCATGAGAATCATAGCACCTAGGATTGTTGCACCAATAGGTTCTCCCAGAACTGCGGCGGACACTACATATGCTGGAACTTTAGTGAGTAGGTAGTTATTGACAGAATGTCCTAAGACTGTTGGAAATATTGCAAGTGCTATGAATATTAGCACTTCGTTTGGGTCAAAGACCATGACATCATAACCAAACGATAAACATAGGAAGAGGGTAGTGATTGCTGCGAATAGATAGACGATTGAAGTGTAAACTGTTATTGGCATTCCTTTAGCGTATTTTCTACCTCCAATGAAGTATATTGCAAGAAATACAGCACCAGAGAGAGCCAATAAGTCTCCACTTAGGGCTCCCAAGTCAATCCCTCCATAATCGACCCATACAAGAAAGACAGCGCCAGCTACTGCTACCAGAATTCCAGCCCACGATCGTCTTCGAATAGATTCTCCTAAGAAAATCGTAGAAAAGATTGCTGTGAAAATCGGAGATGAGTCTACTAAGACTACACTTGCCGCTATTGATGTCATCTCTAAGGATTGAAACCATGTTGAGAAGTGCAGAGAGAGAATGACACCTATGCCAGCTAACCAGTGCCAATTATTGCGAACTTGGGGTGTTTGAAGAGCAGAGAAATCTCTTCGTACCATACCGATGATTGCCATGAACAATGCACCATAGAGGGTTCGCCAGAATACCTTCACCAGTGATGGGGATTCACTGATAATGATAAGAATACTAGCACTGGAAACCATTGAAACTGAAAGAATGAGAAGTAGGACTACCTTGATCTTACTTGTTGATTCATCGATAATTGGGGTACTCATCACACTACACCACTGATAGTACTACCACATTCTACACAGTGAAATTCATCATCAATAACTTCTGCAACATGACTATTGCAATAGGCACATTTCAAAACCAGAAGATTGTCCAAATTGATTTTACGTAATATTCCATCAACATCCTCCAAGGAGTCATAAACAAATAGAACTTTACCCGGAGCCCCCAGAACCATCTTGGATAGCTGCTTAATATCCGAATTATAGAATAGAATAATAGGTTTCCTTAATTCTATTGAGAGCATTATCTCCATTCCAACTCCAAGAGAGGGATTAGTAATTTCAGCTATCAGAAAATCGCTCTTCATGACATTTTCTACATCACGTTTGTATATTATATGTGGCTCTGCAGGCTTCAAGAATTGTGGTGCAAAAACGGTAATCCTTTTGTCTTCTAATGCTTTAATAACTACAGTGCAAAAATCATCTTTTCGAAGACCACTATGAATTATCGGTGCAGATAGATATGCCAGAACCATTTTGATTCAGCTCGACAAGAAGAAGCGTGGATTATTCTTCAATTGCTGTTTTCGATTGGGATACCGCACCTAGTTGGCTTATTGAAGGTACGGAACCATCATCTTCTAATATTTCGTATTTTCCTGAACGGCCGAGTGAGAGTTGTACTTTGCCCTGCCACTCTTTTGCCCATCCATCTTCAATTTTAATGACCTTACCAGCGGATAAGTCAGTACCTTCATTGAACCCCCATAAGGAGAGAATCGAAGATCCAGAATCATCAGCAATAAGGACTTCTTTCAGCATGGTCTTACGACCAGCTCTTGTTTGGACGATTCTCGGTGGAGCAACTGATATTATTCGCACGATGAGATCGGTCACATTCTTACCAGGTTCAACTTCGGATAGCTTCAAAGAGTTTCACTCACGTATTGTGCACATTCAAACCTGCAAATCAGTGTTCCGCAAGCTACAGAAAATCCTAATTCTCGTCGTCATTGGATTCCACGAAATCTAAGAGGTCACTGAGCTCTTTTAGAGAATCATTATCTATTGGAAGATTTTCTTTATTTTCTTCATCATTATCCTCTTTGGCAGTACCATAACCACCAACTGCCCTATCAAGAGGACCAAGTATTGATTCTAATTCTTCAAGTGATTCCGCATCAATCTCATCTGGTGCTACTTCTTCATCTTCAGTAGGAAGAACCTCATCGCTGCCAAATGCTTCAAGGGCCCCATTTAATTCCTCATGAGAAACACGATCAATCTCTGCTGAGATTATATCATCTCCTTCTAGAGCTTCGAAGATGATCTCTTTTGCC
>JABCTV010000072.1 GCA_018238205.1 Candidatus Thorarchaeota archaeon | reverse complement strand
GCGATGTTGTCTCAACGTTTTGAGATCGATTTAGAAGACCTTCAGGACGTACAGGACCTTGATGAGAGACCTCGGCTTCAGATTGAAGATAAGTTCACTATGATTGTGTTGCGTGTACCTATTGATATTCGGAAGAAGGAACGTGAATATTCAACAAGTCCGATAGGTATCTTCACGAACGGGAAGGATATCATTGTCATACAGAATGATGTAGTTCCTATTAGGAAAAAGAGACTAAGGGAAAGAATACACTACAGCACCACGGTTGCCGATATCATTTACAGATGGTTTGAGATTGTCAACCACTCTTTCGAAACCGCGCTTGATCTTGTTGAAGCAGCAATCAATGAGACTGAAGAGGTTCTCATGAGCGAGATATATCCGTCTCAACTTGTATGGTTCTTCCAACTATCCAGTGATGCAATTTTCATGGAAACCTCTCTTAAGGCAAATATGAAGGTTCTACGACGACTAAAACGCTACAATGTTGTGGGTCGATTGATTCTCGATGTCGATAGATTGGAGGAACTCGAAGTCGATCTTCAACAGCAGGTGGAACTGAGTGCCATCTATCGCGATCTTATCGCCAATGCAATGAATGCTTATGATAGCATGGTCAGTCATAATCTTAACAAAGTCATAAAGACCTTAACATCAATTTCTCTGCTAGTCAGTGTTCCAACATTGATTGCTAGCGTTTATGGTATGAATGTTGGTCTTCCCCTCGAAAATGATCCTCTAGCGTTTGTTCTTATCATGATTGCTAGTCTCTTTATTACTCTCCCACTGCTGTTGTTTCTCAGAACAAAGGGACTCGTCTAATTTTTCCTAGCTAGAATCCAGTAAGGATATGAATCAAAGACCATCTTTTCTACAGGAGCCATCGATCATGGGTGATATGTCCAAGATTGGGTAAGTTTTGGACAACGGTCTCGTCTAAGTACCAAAGTTTACAGAGTACAATATTGATACAACAAAAATACCTACAGCTAGAAGAAGTGCAATCAGAATTGCAACTCTAAGCCAAGCTATGTATCCTAGGTCAGGCCGCTCATCTCTTTTCTCTTTAACGAATCGACTTACAAAGAAAAGAGCTGATGCTAGTGCAAGTAGTAGATTCTGAAAGAACTCACCAAATAGAAATGTGAATGCAAATCCTGTAAGTGCAAAGGATAACGGAGCAAAGAAGAGATGTGTCATTTTCCTACCCGTTACCGGATACATTACAAATGAAGCAATGAAGACAGACAGATAAATTGCTGCTAATGGTGGGAAAAATGCTAGATACGATGATAGGTATGCTATTGTCCCTGAGAGAAGTGAAAGTACAATCCATAGAGGTGTTTTAAGAGTCTTAGGAATCCATGATGCATAAGCTGACGCAATATACAAACAACAAGCAGGAAAAGCTGAAAGAAGAATCGCTAGGATTTGTTCTTCCAGAGTTATAGCCGGAACATAAAGGTAGTACAGTACTATTGCTGTTACACTCAGAGGAATAGGTATCCACGCGCCAATGAAATATTCATCTCCTACATCCAATTCTCGACGCAGTATTAGTGCGAGCAAACAGATTGAAAGAATGGTAACAGCTACAGCAAGATATGGATAATAATTTTCATAAAGCCCACAGAACGCAGTTACTCCAAATCCTAAAACTGTGAGAAATCCACTTACTGATCCAAAACTACTTTTCACTTTGCGACGCACAATTCCCATGAATAGGAGCATTAACCCTAGAATCATTGTAGGAATGCCAAAGCTTGGTACCACATAGAGGAAACCCTCAATAGGCATATTCAGAAGCTCGCTGAAGAATGGATAGCTGATGATTCCATAAATCAATACGAATGCGGCTGAGAATATTGTCCATGCAATGAAACCATACCTATCGAAAATATATTGCATATATTTATTGAAATTCTGGACAATTGTTCGAAATAGCAATCCAAGATCTTTGAGCATCTTGACAAGTTGCAGTAGCTGATAAGAGAACAATGGAGATTCATATGCTAATATCAGTAGGATAGTCCCCAAGATTACGTAGAATGGATTATCCCCAATTAAAATCGGCAAGTAACTGTAAATAGTCGGAGCTATCGCAAGTCCTGCAACTCCGTAGGATATTCTCTTTAGATTATCTAAACTAAGAAACTTGCATGCAAGAGCTAGAAGCAAAAAGGTCCCTGCTAATGAAAGAGATATTTTTACGATCAACGAATATCCATCAAGAAAACTACCTGTAAGAAATGAAAGAAGAAGCCCTGGTCCAAGAAATGCAATCGTAGGTTTTCGTAACTTCTGAGCGACAATTTCTTCTAGTAGATGTGATTCTACAAAATATAATAATGCAGGAATTAGAACTAAAGAGAAGTTCCAAATTAGAATCAAATCTAGAAGTGGTATCTGCGGCATCATTAGAGAAAGATAAATTCCGATTACAATGCCAAAGAGTATTGGAAATGCAAATGCTGCTTTGAGCTTATTGTCTGAAATGATTCTTTTGCACAATGACATGAAAGATATAATTTTCTCATAAGTTACAGGCAAACTGACAATAACCCATAATATCACTGTGTAAAGAAGTAAAGTTACAGGTACAATTAGTTGTTCATTTCCCACCCAATAGATGATTGATAGTGAGGTAGCCAATGATAGATTCGTTGGTAATGCAATTGAACGACGCGGCCCTGGCATTAGGAAGTAGTAAATTATTCCCGCAAGTGAGAATCCTAGAAGACCAAGTCCGAAAATTAATCTGACATCGGTAGTCAGCGTTACACCAAACTGCAAACCGAGAGCAATAGATCCGATGATGGCTGGAGTCCAATCTTTGTAAGCTTTTGATTGATCGTTTTCTACTTGCATGAATTTCTCAGCTATTTTGGTATAAGATGTAGCGAATAACGAGTAAAGAATTAAGCCGATACTCAGTGATAGAAGTGGGCTTGCTGGGAGTTGCAAAGAAAGCAAATTCCATCCTGTGAATAGACTAGTCAGACTCAATGATGCGTATGCTGAAACTATGTTCCAGGGAAGTTTGAACGAAAACCAGCCTATTGCTTCGAATGCTGGAATAAAGAATGTGGAGAGAAGAATTACACCTATTCCTATTAGTACTAAATTAGGTTCGAATAAGAAACCCAAAGTAGCATGCCATACCCATATGACTTCAACAAGAAAGATTGATGATGTTATTGCTGGAATTAATTCGGATTTGCTCTTCCAATCAGATTCAGGAATCTTCAATTCTAACAAGAAGAAACAAACGATGAAAGTTGGAACTGCCAAAATTACAGATATCAAAGATCCATAGATAATGTACCATCCCATGCTAACCAATAATGCTACAATCGTAGAGAACATGTGCCAATTGTATTGTCGATATGGTTCCTGTCCTGAACTCCAAACCAAGAATAATGCAATTATCATGAGGCTTGGATAGATCACCAAAAGTGTGGTGTAGTGAAAGATCATAGTAGTGAATGTAAAGACTAAAGCTGATAGTGTAAGAATTGCTGCAAATGACAATGCATAATCTAACAGTACACTCGCACTTTTTCTATTAACAACCATTAGGCTTGTGAGTAATATCAGGAGGAATGATTCTCCAACTACTACAAGATCATTTATCCCTTGATTAACAAGCAACGCAGCTATTGATGCTAGTAGAAATGATTTTACATAACCATGATGAAGGTTGTATTTTTCAAAGATAATTTCGAGATCCGGAGTTTCAGGTATTCTCCAAAGTATTTCGATAAAAATCGTAAACCCGATTAGTATAGCTGATATTCCCATAGGTTCCAGTAGGATAAAGACAACAATGCCTAATGTTGAAGCAAAGATGCACCACGAATACTTTCTCATTTTTTCTACAAAAGAGAGGGAGAGTGTTTCTATACAGATATACCCGACAATTAGTAGAATCACATTGAAATTCTCTAAGAAGTAATGCCAAAAGATAATCCCGAAGAAAGAACCTGTGATGAGAGGATATGAAATTTGAGATATGTTGGCTTCATCTAGAAATGCGAGAGAGAATAAAGAAGAACTTAGAACAAGTAAGAGTATCTTGGTGAATAGATCTGCAGGTGCCAAATAGATTCCTATGAGAACCAGACTACTTATGGTAGTTATCGCAGGAATCCTCGATGATTCTAAATACATTATTCTTTTACTTGCGAAAATCATCAATAATCCAAATATGACGAACCCACCCAGTATTGACAAAATCAAGTCAGGATTTTGTATAAGATAGATGATATTGCCGCTCAGTGTTGAACAAAATATAACAAGTCCAATCGAAATCGATGTTTGATTTTCTTCATCATCTCTTGTGAAAGCTGGTAACCATAACAGCAACAGAATTGTTACGAATGTGAAGACAGTAGGTATAGTAGAAATCGGATATAATTGAAAGAATGGATATAGAAGGAATACAAATATTCCTGATGCAATAGCTGCTGCAAAGCCAACCGCTGCAACAAGATGAATAGTGATTTGTACAAATGCTAAATGCACTCCATATTGAATTGCTTTTGCAAGTACTCTCAATCCACTAAGATACTGTTTGTATGCAACTGGAATAGGAACAATAATCGAAGTTAATGCAATGATTGGAAGTCCGAGGTTTAAAGTGATTGTAAGTAATAGAGCCGCAGGAAAAGTGAACAATCCATATAGCAAATTAATAAGCTTCAGGGGTGCCTTTGTTACTTTGAGCGGAAGCAATCCAATTCCAACCAGGATTAGACAGGACAGAGCGGTTACATTTTCACCGAGAAGTGTTACATAATTCAGAAAAACGAATCTCGCCACTGTAGAGATTATTGAACACCAAGTCACTGGAATGAAATACTGCTGAACATTTTCTGTGTACAAATTTCGAGAGATTGTGAGAATTGATGTCGAGATTAGAAATAAGAGGGATATTGATAGGATCCAATCAGGATGCTGTATGAGTGTTACTACATTAAAGCTGAAAATGACTGAGAGAGCTGCAATGAGTATTGGAATAGCGAGGGGTCGTTCATTTCTTCTAATGTAAAGAGCTGGAGACAAAATTACAAGGGTTATCAAGATGAATGTAAGGGTCGATGGAATAACTGGATTGGGATAGGTCAAGAAGAACGTAGTGAAGTATTGATTGATGATGTAAGAAAGTGTTATTGCAATTAGACCAAAAGACAGGACAATATTGATAGCGGCGTACACGAGTAAAAGACGAATACCATCACGAGTAGCTGAACCTAGCAATCTAATAAATCGATTATAGTAATGATACGCAACTGGAATCGGTAGAAAAATTACCATGAATAGTGAATAAATCAGATTGAATGTCAATAGATACACTAGACTCGTACCGAAAGGAATCGCAAGAATGAGGTATACTATTCTTGCCTTATTATTAACAACTTTTACACGCTGTAACGGAAGAAGCCCAATGCTGAATAATAGGCCGCTCGAAAGAAAAGAAATCCATTCACCGTAACTGTCTATCAATAACGAAAACAGTTGGAATGATCCCAAAGCTAGAACTAAACACCATGTGGTAGTGATCAGGTATGGACCATATTTTTCAGGCCAAGTATCTTTGGACAGTAAGAGAATAGTCGAAATAACGAATAGGGACACAAGTAGACGGAACACTATATGATATGCGTATGTCTGAATGAAAATTAAGGATGAAAGCGATAACGCTAATCCTAGAATACTGGCACATAATAGAGATGAACCATCAGTTTCATACTTTCGGGGAAAAGGAAGATACGCAGCAAAGAATATCACAGATAGTAAAATCAAAGATGTGATAAGATCCAGATTCAAAATTGGAATGAATACAAGAAACTCTACAAAGATAAGAACACAACAAAGTAGAACCGCTGAAGAAATCAAAATTACACTATGTATAGCTGCCAGAAGACGCGTATATTCCAAATATAGAATTGGTGCTAAAAGAATAATTACTGATAGAATTGTGAAAAGAGGAAATGTGACAATTGGGAATTGCAATTCAAACATTCTAGCTAGAAAAGAAAATGCTAGGACTGCAGGTAAATATAGAATCGATATTCTACGGCGCGGGATTTGAACCTTGAGAAGTAAGATACTCAAGAGGAGTGGTTGTAAAGCTATAGTGACGGAAGTTAGGAGGTCCAGTGACCACAACTGTAACAGAACCCAGAAGAGCAATGAAGATATTGTACAAAGGAAAAGAGTCCAGCTAATAGCAAGAAAGCGATTTCTTCTGGGTAGTTTTTTCAAACCCAGTAATCCGATTGTTCCAATTAATGTGAAAGCTGCAATGTACACAAGAAGGATAGAAATTAACGGATCAGGATATAGAAAAAGTGTCGGATAAATCCAGAGAATAATCAGACTGCTCGTAACGGTATCAACAGCGATACCAGTAAGTAATGGATGTTTCACGATCCATACTTTGGATGCTCGAATTACTCGAATAATTCTCAGCCAAAGATTTCTCCAGAGTCGTCGAATTCTTCTGAAGAGTCCTGTTACACCCATGATGAAAAGGAAGGAAGTGAAAACCAAAGATAAGTAGAAATCCCAGAGATTGTATTGAGTCCATGTATATGATGTAACTGCTACTAGTAGAACTATCAATAACCCTATTCCGCGAGTAATAATACTCTCATTACTGCGATTGATTTTGCCCCCTAAACGAAAGAATACTGGTGAGGGTGCAAGAATCAACAGAGAAAGAAGAATTGTGAATGGAATGAATAGAATATCGAATTGAGGGATAATTCCCAAATCAGTCGAACGGGCAAGCCAAAGAAAGATAGGTGAAGATCCGACGCTGATGAATATTGCACCGATTCCAGAAAGAACATGTGCAGTTTCGTTGTTGATTATCCACTCTTCGTTGGATTGTACGAAATCTCCAAATTCCTCAAATTCTACATCATTTGGATCTCTCTCTTTTTGAACTCTTTTCTTAGATAGCGTTCTATCGAGTTCCCGTTCAACTTGTGAACTAACGAGGATTCCAATTCCCAAGCCAAACAGAAACACAGAGATGCTGAGAACCAAGTCCAAAAAACCAACACTTGACAAGAATATATGTGAAGACAGCAGTCCTGAAGATATACCGAGTAGAACGGAGTGAATAGTTCCAAGGCGCGGGTCCCTAATTCTGAAATGAATAACTATCAGATAGAGTACTAATGATAGTGAAAATGTTGAACATACAATTAACCAGGAAATGGAATAGAACAACAAGGTCGCACTAATTGCGGTTGGTCCTGTAATTAAAGCAAATATTCCACACGTAAAACTGAGCCTCTTCCACATTGATTGAGAGATTGAATTTCTTCGTTTCAAATAAAAGAGAATTAGTAATGTGGTTAAGAAATAACCATGAAAACATGCAATAGTCAAATGAAGGGTGTTCCACAGAATTGCAAGAGAAACTGCAGACGTAAGAATGCAAAGGTCTAGCATTATCGCTCCTGTATGAATTCTGCTAGTTACTATCAAAAGAACCCCAAAGAGTCCTATACCAACTGCAGATGAAACAAGCACTCGAACAAAGAAATCAGAAATGATCGTTTCAAGTAAAGCAAAAGTGGTGAACCAAATCGCGATTGGCAATATGCAAACTACAACAATGAAACGTGAAATTGCATACAGCACATCTGCAATCCTATCAACTTGTTCAGGTTCGCGGTGTTCCAAGATTATCCCAACAATATCCCCATTTAATAACATCCAAAGTTGCTCAATGATTGAATGTTTCTGATTACCATACCACAACGATATTCTAATCGTTACTTACGCTCTTAATTAATCTACTCTAGAAGTTACTAGGGCGAAATCTTTTATCGGGAAGTATGACTCTAAAATAAAGTAGTCAACTCGTGGATAAATGGAAAGAGGGAAAACAATTGCCAAAGAATATCGAATGTAGATATTGTGGAAAGAAAAACGACGCTTCATCTGTGGAATGTGATAAATGTGGAGCAAGTCTAAGTGATACTTGGATTAAAGCATATTGTGATAGATGTGGAATTCCCCTTGGGGAGGGAACGGACCCAGTGGGTGAATGTGTGACCTGCAAGGAAGCTGTATTTCTGTGTGATAAGCATAAGAAGAAAGTAGTCGGTGAGGAGATATACTGTAAGGAACATGAGTCAGAATGCTTCATTGCAACGGCAGTTTTTGGAACTCCACTTGACCCAAGGATAGATCTTCTTAGAGATTTCCGAGACGAATGGCTTGCATCTACTATATTTGGAAGAGCCGCAGTCTACACTTATTATGAGATTTCACCATCAATAGCTAGAATTGCGAGAAGAAATGATATTGTGAGAAATGTTCTTAGAAAGACTGTTGTTCAACCAGCTCTGAAACTTGCTCAAATATTAATAGATGACGAGTATCAATAAATCCATTTTTGGAATGCTTTTTCCAATTGGATAATAACAGCAATTGCATTGACAGTCTTCGCGCTCAATGTGTATTAGGTTTCTTAGCTAGAATCCAGAGATGAGTTTCATCCCCAGTGGTGACTTGTCTATCGAAGAGAATCTCAAAACCTGCATTTCTAATCATCTGTAAACTCTCACGTGCTGGAGGATGACTCCAAACCATATGTGCCCCATAATAATCGTTAGTAGAATAGTCCTCATCACACTCATCCCTAGCAGTACTAACGAGCATTACCCCTCCCTGTTTCAACCATTTGTAGATTTTCAAATAGAGAGCTGGATGGTGGCTCCTATGAATGTGAATGATTGCGTACGTGGAGATGATTCCATCAAGCGATTCACTTTCAAAATCAGTCTTCATGATATCTCCTAGAATCAATTCTGCCTCTGGTACATTCTTTTTTGATAATTCAAGCATTCCTTTAGAAAAATCAATGCCTTTTGTAGAGTACCCTTTTTCCACCAAGAGTTTTAGAACCGGCACTCCTCCTCCGCAACCTATGTCCAGAACCACTGCGTCATCTGGAAGTTGTTCTATGAAATTTTCAATCTCTTTCTTATTCTTGAATAGGTCTCTATCTTGATAGTATTTCTCTGCGATTCTATCGTATCCTTCTTTGACAATATCGCCGTGTTCATCTGGTTGCAGACCTGTATCTTCTTTTGGTGACATCAATAGTCCCTCTGTGAATGAGAAGCAATGAAGGTCGTACTTATTTATCTGAAGGTCACAACATTAGCTCATGAGAGTTGGAGTATTTACCAGTGGCGGGGATTCACCAGGGATGAATGCATGCATCCGTGCAGTGGTGCGAATCGGCCTAAATCGCGGTTGCGATATCATTGGGATTCACGGAGGATATCAAGGTATCCTTGATAGAAAGTTTGAGAAGATGGAATCTAGAACCGTGTCACACATACTTCATCGCGGTGGAACCTGTCTGACCACTGGTCGCTCTGAAGAATTCAAAACCGAAGAAGGTACAAAAAAAGCAGCTAGAATTCTCATTGAAGAGAAAATTGATGGTCTTATTGCTATTGGAGGAGACGGAACTATGCGCGGTCTTGCCGCATTACAGAAACACTGGGATGGAAAACTCCTAGGAGCTCCTGGCACAATTGATAATGACCTCTATGGTACTGATTTTTCAATAGGGTTTGATACTGCTGTAAATAACGCCATCAGTGCAGTAGATAAAATACGTGACACTGGAGAAGCTTTCTCACGAGTCTTCCTTATCGAAGTGATGGGTCGCCTTTCAGGTGCTATTGCACTTCATGTCGGAATATCAAGTGGTGCTTCTGCAGTTGTAATTCCTGAAACTCCAACAGATCTGAATAAGATTGCAAGTAAGATAATCAAAGGAAGAAACCTTGGAAAATCCAGCGCTTTTGTCATTGTCGCTGAGGGTGATGAAGAAGGAGATGCTACAGCACTCGGTAAAAATCTAACTAAACTTGTTGGAGAAAATTGTCGTGTTTCTGTATTAGGCTACATTCAAAGGGGTGGTAACCCCAGCCATTCTGATCGGCTACTTGCATCGAGACTTGGCGCATTTGCAATAGATTGCTTAATTGCAGGTAGTACTGGTGCGATGGTTGGAGAAATCAATAGAAAGCTAGTGCTTACACCATTTGAAGAAACTTGGACGAACGAAAAAGAGATAGAACCATGGATGCTTGAGCTAATGGAGGACCTTTCTAGTTAGTTTAATGTATTATTGCTGCAATATCGTGCAGATGCAATATGCTGAAAATCAAGTGTTACCTTTCATAATGTCTGCGATATTTCCAAAGAAGTGGTCTAGCGTCCTACTTCTTTCCATGTAATCATCGATTCTCTCAACCAGAGCACTGTCCTTCTCATATCCTCCAATTGAGTCCGTTGCAATCAGCGTATGAATCTCACCATTTAGATCAAGAATATTCTTTGAAGTACGAAGGATGTGAGATAGCATTCTCATAAGAATTCTTGAGTTTTGTATACTTCGGATATTCATCACTTGGCTGTAGAATAGGAATTGGTATCTATCTAGGAGCTCCAGCTTTTCTACGAAGTTAATCAATGCCTCTGGTTCATTCTGTTCAACTAGTTTCTCGTGGACATCTTTCCAGTAATACTGATCTGCAAGGAGCTCAGCGAGATAGATTTGCACAGTTTCAAAATATGGCGTATCATCCGTAATCTCCTCAAGTTCTAACTCTGTAAATTTGATTGCTACTTTTAGAGAGAACTCATCCAAATATCGTTTGATGGATGCTTGATCCTGTGCTAGAACGAGTGCTAATAGAATTCCGTAGATACAAGATGCACAATCTACAGTCATCTCTGTTGGCCCAAGTGCATAGAGTTTGATGGATTGCATCAGCATATCTGTAGTTATGTCTTCATTATGAATTCGAATCCTCCAACCTTGAGAAGAACAATAGCAACCACCATCATAAGTGTAAATTGATGAATAGCATGTTTTTCCATCATTCGTCTCAAACTGTTTAATCGATTCGATTGTTGCGTTTTGATTTAGAATTTCAGCAGCGAATATTGCATGTTCAACATCGATGAGGTTGTCTGCATTGAGACAGATTAGTTCCCCTTCGAAATCTTTGTAGCAAGGACAAAAACCGTAAACTCTGACTTCTTTATCCACATCTGAAACCTTCAAGTTGTTTAGAGATAATATGGTATATGAACTATCTTCGAGCATATACCAAAAAAAAAGTAGATTGGCCCGAATAATGGAAATTTTGATAAATTGTGTAGTTTATACGTTGGATTAGCATACTAAAAACTGGAGGAGCATGGGGCATGACTCAAGAAACAAAACCAAATTTTGATGTCGAAAAAATCAAATCTAAGAAAGAAGCAAAAGTTGCAATCAAAAAATTAAGTGATGCTATTCATCATCACAATTATCGCTATTATATATTAGACTCTCCAGTGATTACAGATTCTGAATATGATCGCTTTCTGCTTCAACTTCAAGAACTCGAGGAGAAATTTCCCAAGCTCAAGATAGCAACGTCTCCAACTCAACAGATTGGAGGAGCACCTAGAGAAGAACTAGGTTTCGTAACACATCCAATACCCATGGTCAGTTTGAAGACTGTGTACGATGAAGCAGTGGTTCGGTCATTTGATGAAACAGTGAGGAGTGATCTTGGTATTTCAGAAGTGGAGTATGTTGCTGAACCAAAATTCGATGGGTTGGCTGTAGAACTTGTATATGAAAAAGGGAATTTAGTCGTAGCTTCTACAAGAGGCGATGGAACGACTGGTGAGAATGTTACTGCTAATATCAAGACCATAAAGGAAGTTCCTCTAGTTCTCATGTCCCATGAGGGTACGTCACCACCAGGCAATCTTGTGGTCCGTGGCGAAGTTTACATGAGCTATGCTCGCTTCAATGAATTAAACAAGAAACGTGAAGAAGAGGGAGAATCCCGATTTGCCAATCCTCGCAATGCGGCAGCAGGTTCTCTCCGTCAACTAGATTCTACCGTGACTGCAAAGAGAACACTGCAAATTTTCCTCTATGGTGTTGCAGAAGCTACTGGGTATTCGTTCAAGACCCAATGGGAAGCACTTCATACTCTCCCAAAGTGGGGTTTCAAAGTAAATACTAAACACGCTCGAATTTGTAAGGGAATTGATGAAGCACTCGATTATCACAGAGAAGTCGATGAAAAAAGAGATGACCTTCCATATGAGATCGATGGAGTAGTTTTCAAGGTCAACGACATTGCGGACCAAGAACGACTTGGAATGCGTGCCCGAGACCCTAGATGGGCTATTGCATACAAGTTCAAAGCTAGACAGGCAACAACTCAACTTCTTGATATCACTGTGCAGGTTGGTCGTACAGGTAGGCTCACGCCTGTTGCAGAGCTAGCCACTGTGAATATTGGTGGAGTGGAAGTTTCGAGAGCTTCTCTTCATAATCTCAGCGAAATTGAAAGAAAGGACATTCGAATCGGTGATACTGTGGTGGTTGAGCGTGCAGGAGATGTGATACCTCAGGTTGTGGGGCCTATTGAAGCCAAAAGGTCTGGTTCAGAGAAAGTGTTCAAGATGCCTAAGAGCTGTCCCGTTTGTGGAGGCGAAATTTCAATCACTAGCGATAAGAGGTCTGCTACGTGCATGAACAGTTTGTGCCCTGCACAGCTTAGAAGGAGCATTACCCATTTTGTTTCGCGAGGTGGAATGGATATCGAAGGATTTGGGCATAAGAGAGTGGAGCAAATAATTGATGCTGGCCTTATCAGTAGTTTTGCTTCCATATACTCTCTTACAGTTGAGGATCTATCAAACCTCGAAAGATTTGGAGAGCGTTCTGCACAAGGTCTTGTTGATGAGATTGCCAAGAGTAAAAATCAACCTTTTCATCGTCTGCTCTTTGGTATGGGGATCCCTCTAGTTGGTTCTCAAACAGCGAAGGTTCTTGCAAGAGAGTTTGGTTCTATGGAAAAGCTCATGGAAGCCCAGTTGTTTGAATTGCTTCAAATAGATTCAGTTGGTCCTGAAGTAGCACAGAGCATCAGCCAATTCTTTGCTGATGAGAATGTAAGAAATACAATCTCTGAATTGACACTTGCTGGTCTGACTATGACCGCGGAAGAAGAGACCTCAACTGAACAAACCTTTGCTGGAATGACTTTCGTGTTCACTGGCACTCTAACAAAATTGAAGCGAAACGAGGCTGCAAGTCTTGTGGAGAAAATGGGAGGAAAGATTTCTTCCAGTGTAAGTAAGAAAACCACCTATGTTGTAGCTGGACCCGGGGCTGGTTCCAAATTGAAGAAAGCACAACAACTTGGTGTTACAGTTTTGACTGAAGACGAATTTGCAGATCTAATAAAATAGAACTTTTCAAAGACATAACATAATGATTATATGCTAATTAACGATTGTTAACTAATGTGATAATCATGGTAGTAATCCCTTTCCGTTTTTGCAAGTGCTCAGTTATCTCTTCGAACATTTCACCGGTCTCACGGTCGCTCTCAGCTTCTAAATTCTCCAACTCGTCAATCATTGATCGGTCCTTGTCTGTGATGCCTTTCATCGCAAAGTCAATTGTGTTTTAGCAAGTCTTGCTAGAAGCGGTAATGAAATGAGTTCCTTGAAGTGTTCAAATCCTTCACAGAGTCTTACGATATGTGCTATCTTGTACGAATATCGCCCAATTCTGTATAGGTGATGAGAAACCTGAAGATATGTGGCAAGTTCTCGTAGAGCCTTTGCAACGGGTTGTCTTCTCGCAATCGATTACAATCGTAACGCTAATCGTGGGAGCTGGAATTGGAGGAGCTGTTGTTGCTGTGATTTTCATTATTATCATTCGTCGAAAAACATGAAGCGAAGAAGAACCAACCGCATTGAATTAAATGATAAACTAATCTATATGATTGTCATTATTTTAATGTGTATTAGAACAAAAAAATCAGAACGACCAATTAATATGCAAACAAGTGTATCTTTCAAGATGTGGTTGCTGAGAAGATTGAATCTAGTGATATAGCTTAGATTACTTAATTCTCGATTATCCTGAAAATCCTCTACTGCCTTCAGAGCGACTGGGAGAGGATAATCCATGCGTGGAAGATTATCAAAAAGTAGTATTGTAGTATTCATGTTATCTTCGATGCTTATTTTGAATATTGTTCAGGCTCCATCTTTGGTGGGTACACATGTCTTGGAAAATGATGATGCTCCTGTGCTAAAACGGGATACAAGAAAGACAGCATATACACCACATGATCCGATTGATATTGATGGTGATACTGACTTCAACGATACTGCTTTTGCGGAGGGCTGGTCCGGAAATGGATCAGCTGAAGATCCATACATAATCGAGGGTCTCGAGATTGACCAAGGTGGGTCCTCGAGTCACTGTATTAGTATCATCAACACTCTCGTTAATTTCACAATCAGAAATTGCAACATAACTGGTGCCTATACAAATCCAGGTTGCGGTATCTTTTTGGATAATGTGGTGCATGGTAGAGTAGAAAGTAATATCGTCTACAGTAATCAATTCAACATCTATTTCACTAACGCTCATTATGTAATTGTGAAGAATAATACGTGCTGGGATGGTGCCTATAGTATTAGCCTGCTTGGTTCCTCCACTAACAATAT
>JABCTV010000071.1 GCA_018238205.1 Candidatus Thorarchaeota archaeon | reverse complement strand
TGCTCTTCAATGCATTATCACTATCTAAAGCACTAGCTATCTTCATTGAACCCTTCCTTCCTTCAGCTGCTGAAACGATATGGGGACAGCTTGGTTATGATCCAGCAAAGATACACGAAACAGTGTTTGAGGATGCACTTACACCCCTTGAGGTCGGTACTAAGATAAGCAAGCCAGCACCAGTGATTTCCAAGATCGATGAAGATCTCCTAGCTGAACTCAAGAAAATCATTAGCGACCGAGTAGCTGCCGCAACAGCAGCACAATCGGGAGAGGTTGAACTAAAATTGGCACCAATAAAAGAAACGATATCATTTGATGACTTTCAGAAACTCGACTTGCGAGCTGGAAAGATACTGACATGCGAAAAAGTACCCAAGAAGGATCGACTGCTCCTCCTCGAAGTTGACATCGGTATAGAGAAACGGACCATTGTCACGGGACTTGCGGAACAGTACAAACCTGAAGAGCTAATAGGAGTGACTGCATTATTCCTAGTTAATCTTGAACCCAAGAAGATTGGCGGCATTGAAAGTCACGGAATGGTCATTGCTATCGAAAAGGCTGACGAACCTGGAAGATGGTTACCTGTCAAAGTAGATGGTGTTCCTCCAGGAAGTAAAGCTGCATAGTATAAGATGAAGAGACGGAATTTTGTCCGTCTCTCCCTACTTGTTTTTATGAACGTAATAAAGAACCAATATGTGTCACATAGTTGGCTAAACCCTTTCCGTACAAACCATTGACAAGTACAAACAAGATAATGGTTGGCACTATGCTCACATTCGATATGATTGGAACTCTGGATAGAGCAATTAAGATGAATACTAAACTCCCAAGATAAATCCCCAAAGATCCGAGGACCAAAAAGAAACCGTGGATCAATAGACTCAGCCAATGTTTCGAGGTTTCCTGTTTCCAGAGATACTCTGTTGTATATACATTGACTATTCCAATGAGTACTAGGATGAAACTACTGAGAAAAAGAATTGTTCCAAACAGCAGAAGGTCACTGAAAAGAGATGATGTGAAAATAAACTGGACTGAGATAATAATCCCTATCAATATGAGGGAATTAATGGTCCCGTGGATTAAATACCGCCCCACAATCTTGGCATATTTGATAGGGTCCATCTCTGTTAATGGGTCCTGTACGTGTGAAACTGTGTCTTCCAACCCCTCTCAACTCCATAGTATAGCTAACTAATGCTGACAGAGTGTATTAAGACTGCTTAATGATGCTGATTGAAGCGATGCGAAGGCTTTAGTACGATGGAAACCTATCCTTAATGCGGATGTCGACGAGGTATCATGGTAACTTTTACTATCATCAGTTACCACACCCAATTGATTCTTTGTTGATATCCGCCCCTTTTGAAGTCGTATTTTTTGAGGGCAACTAAGTAATGGTTATGCTGGTGGTTTGTATCAATGTCGAACTCTCTGTATTTTATTAGACATGCAGAAACCAAAATCAAACTTGCAAAACCCGCCCGTGAATGGAACTTAACTAGGGCTGGTCGACTTAGTACAAAGGAATTAGTTGAGACCCAGGTCTTCGATAAGATGGATGGAATTATCCACTCAAGTGAAAAGAAAGCAAAACAAACTGCTAATATCTTTGCCAAAGCAATCAATGTTGAAACATACGAATTACCTGAGATTGATGAGCTCAAGCGAAGCCATGAAGGTTCCTTGACAAATAAAGAGTATCGTGCTCGGGTAAGAACCACCCTGACAGACTGGGAGCATAATGAACCTGATTGGGAGTCTGGAGAAATCGCTCATTCTCGCTTCAAGGAAGGAGTCCGACGAATCAATATCATGTTTCACAATAAAAACATCCTTGTGGTTTCACATGGTATTGTGCTGACTCTGTTTTTCAGTGACTTAGCTCAGTTCAGAATGATTGCTTTCGAGCGATGGGCTCAACTCAAATTTCTCAGCTGGGGATTGGTCCGAGATAATACGGTTCTCATCGATATTGTGTGAGGGGTAGATGCTCCGAAGCTTTTTTTGTGATAAAGTTCATTGCTGCTCAGTGATTTGATATGGGGAAAATTACCAAACCAATGATAACATCATTTTCCAAGTTCCACTCTGCATGGGAAAAGGATGCAGGGAAACCAGAGAACACCATCATGTACTACTTGATAGCAGCTCTGAACATAGAGAAAGATCCAAAACTAGCTGATGCAATGATGACAGTTGTTGTATCCAAGCGGGATTGTGTTGAGCATGGTGGTTCACCATCGGGGTTAAAACTTGGTAACAGTGCCAAGTACTTCATTGGTCAGTTCAAACGCAATGTCAACATCGCACGTTCATATGTTGGAGGTACTAACACTAACAACTACAAGATCCGCAAGAGTTCTCTGATAATGACAGTTGTTAGCAAGAAGGACCATGGCAAGGGTCTCAAGATATTCATCCAGAGTGGTGGAAAGGACCTACCGACCCCCTTACAACTTAGAAAGAACAGTTCCGGACAGTGGAAATTAACAAATTACAGCTCGATTTGTACTGGTGTAAAGAAGACAGTCGAAGAAGAAGGCGACTTCTAGACATTTTTTTTGGTCAGCCCTTTTCGGGGCTTACCTTTCATTTTTCCTCAGTTTTCTCGGTGATTTTATACTATCTGTGCAATACTCAAGGCTATGGAGGTAAATGTTGATTCTCAAGTCATGGAATTCATGATCCATGATATGAGGCCATCCCCTGAGAAGGATGCTATGTTTACAGCTGCTGTGGAGTTAGCAGAAGAGGTCATGGAAGGCATAGGTAGACTTGAACGTTCAGGAACTGTTGAGGCTGCAACACTCTACATCACACACTCTGGTGCTCAGCTCAATATTCTCACTCGGTCATTTGACGACGTGCCTCTCGATAGAAAGTTTGCAAGCTCATTGAAGAGATCATCATATGATTCAGATACTGGCTATATTCAGACTTATGTGATTCCAATTCTTGCGGCTGAAGAATCTGACACAGACGAATCAAAATAGCATCTAGAGTAGATTTCATATAGTGCATTCTCATTGCATTATTCCTGATTACGGAGCTTCCCAATATGAAATTGAAGCCTTTCGAACTTGAGAGAATGCAATCTGAAAATGAACATCATGTTGAGTTCAACCTCAGCGAGAGTGGTGTAGAGCCACTCAAGATTAGAGAACTCCTTGACACTGCTGAACTGAAAGAACAACTTTTGGACATGCAGTTGGGTTACTC
Organism: Candidatus Thorarchaeota archaeon; assembly: GCA_018238205.1. GTDB lineage: Archaea > Asgardarchaeota > Thorarchaeia > Thorarchaeales > Thorarchaeaceae > SMTZ1-45. Next base: position 11,407 of record JABCTV010000071.1, on the reverse strand, counting down.
TCAGACAAATGGAACCGTTGCCCTGCGCGAAGCCATCTCACATTATTACCCGGGTTCTACTGCAGATCATATCATTGCAACTAACGGTGGTATAGAAGCTAACTTCCTTGTTAGCTGGTGGTTATTCCAAGAGCATCCTGACAAGCGTGAGTTTGTCTTCATGGTGCCAAACTACATGCAGATAGGAGGCATCTGGAAGAATATGGGGATGAATGTCAAGAACTTCAATCTCCGAATGACTGAAGGAAAATGGGCTCCAGATATCGAACAACTAAAATCCGTGGTGACTAAGAAAACTGGTGCTATCGCAATTTGCAATCCTAATAATCCAACTGGGGCAATCATAAACTCAAGCGATCTCAAAGCAATTGCAGATATTGCAGCAGACAATGATGCCTGGTTAGTATCTGATGAAATCTATAGAGGGGCTGAACTTCAAGATGAGAAGGCTCCGTCAATTCATGGAATTTACGATAAGACAATCATCACTTCCAGTTTATCAAAAGCATATGGACTTCCAGGTCTCCGCTTAGGATGGGCTGTATGTTCTACTGAACAGGTAGCAAAAGAACTTTGGACTTATTCTGACTATACCACCATCTGTCCGTCTAAAATCAGTGACTGGTTGGCAACTCTCGCACTAAATCCCAAGGTACAGGCAAAGATCGAGGAACGTACTCGTGAGGTTGTACAAACTAATTGGGCCATCATGAAGAAATGGTTGGACTCACATTCAGATGTGCTCGAATACGTTGCACCATCAGCTGCCGCAATTTGCTTCATCAAACAGAAAACTGGTATTGATTCATTAGAGCTGGTGATTCGGTTAATGAAAGAGAAGAGCGTACTTATCTCTCCCGGTGAACATTTTGAAGTTCCTGGATACCTACGTATCGGTTTCGGAACTGAGCCAGATCATCTAGAACCCGCATTAGCTAGAATATCGGAATTACTCAATGAATTAAGTTGAGATTCATCTATAGGTGTAGAATCACATCTCCCAATCCATTTCTATAATTCTTGCAAGATGAGGAGTAGTGTGAAGGCAGACTGGGATTTCGGGATTGGCTTCTTTGAAAGCTTGCAGGAATGTTTGATTGCTAAAGATAAATCCTTGACGATATTTTCTTCCTGATCGCACATGCTCAAGTCGGATAAATGGTCCAAGTTCATTGTTATAGGTGCGTTTTCTTTCTAAAAATGAAGGTACGAGAAACACAATCAGGACTCCGATACCAGTTGCACTCATACCACATATTGCCCTGATTAATCCAGAAGGGGATGTAAGGCATACAATAAACGACACTTCTAGAATGACTAGAAACAAGATGATATTCAGAATATTACGATATGCAGGATAGAGGTCTCGTTTTCTTATTGCCACCCCTTCTGCTTTACAGGATGTACAGATAGAAGAAGTCGTATTCAGATGCGATTCAGTTGAATATCGGTAGGTGACTCTTCCCGGTTGTGAGAAATCTACTTTGATAGTATCTGCAGCTGACTCAGTATGTTTTGCTAGCACTGTATCTTCAGATCCACAACCTATGCATAATTGAGGCCAGACTAACTGCTGCATGTGTTAGAAAATAATGACCTGTCCATATAAGAAAGATGGACTTTTTCTGCAAAATGCGTATTTTTCAATGTCAGAAGTCAAACATGAACCTCGCTTGGGCTCAGAATATGGGGTCATAGAGCTATTTTGGCGACTTGGATATGTTATACCTATGATACACTGATTTCCAATACTGGTGTTTGAGTTCTTACTTTCTGGAAAACATAATCTAGGTTTGTTACTTGATATTCCTTGCAAGCCGTATCCGACTGGGTACAATGGAGGTGGATCTATGTCTGGGTCCGAAACAGAAGAAGAGAATATACTTGGTCACTTACACGCAGCAATGCAGCTGGTAACAGCGTCTCATCATGAGAATGTGGGATTATCAACTACAGGCGCGGGCATAGAGCCTGAATATGCCTGTCTTCGAACAATGATGCTAGAACCTAGAAATCCAACCATGTGGAATTCAATGGCTCTAGTTTACCTTATGACTGGTCAATATGAAAATGCTCAGGATTCCATTGAGAGGTCTCTTGACCTTGATTCTAGTATTGCATGGACTTGGTCAATATGGGGTGATTTACTTACAATTGTTGGGAATGATCTTGAATCTGAACGTGCTTACCGAATGGCAGTGGAAATGGGGTCATCTGACCCGTATGTGCTACACAATCTTGTCAGTCTTTTTTATGAACGAGACAATCATCCAGAGGTTCTTCGGTTACTTGAACAACTCATCCCTCAATGTCCAGAGGACCAATCCTTATGGGATCTGTACACTGAATGCATCACACGCAATGCTACTACTTGAGTGACTTGCCACATTCTGGACAGAACTTGGATTTTGGAGTGATCTCTGCCTTACACTCTGGGCACTTTCCAACCAGTTTTGTATACAGCGGTTCGAGTTTCTCACGAACACCTTCCTTGAGAAGTTGTCGTGTCCAGATGTCTTTCATTCCTTTCATGAATGGTTTGATAGTTTCAGGATTTTTCAAAACGTTACCATCATCACATGCTTGCCTGAATGAAGTTTTGAAAGAGGCGCTGTCCTTTAGCTGTTTGTTGACGAGCTTCCTGATGTATTCCTCTAGCTTATCATCCAGTGGTTGGTGTTTGAACGGGAGTCCTACTCTATCTTCAGGTAGCATGATTGGTGCAAATACTATGGGTTTCCCAATATTGTACGTTGCAACCCAAGCTTTGATGTGAAGGAGTGTTAATGGAGCCAGTCCCCTAATTGAATCGTTTTCAAGTGCAAGTCTTTGAACTGATTGCAATTCAAGAGTAAGGTCTTCAACTCGTTTTTCGACCAATCCATCCATACTTTCAACTGCTGCGTGAACTCGCTTCTTGAGTGCTCGGAACTCCTTTTCTTTGGCATCACGCTCTTCTTTCATATCTTCAATTTTTACCTGCAACTCCCGAGTCTGAGAGTTGACAGAATCTTCTTCATCTTGAATTCTCTGTGCCAACTTTTCATCAAGGTCTCCCGTGCTTAGTGTTGACGCTTCTGCAAGATCGTCAATTGAGTCAATAACATCAGTGTATGTCGGTACGATGGCTGCAAGGTCATCCACAAGAGTTCTGTATTTGATAATGGCATCTTCGAGTTCAAGTTCGGGAAATCCTTCTCGTGTAGTTTTGATATCTTCGAGAATACGATTGAAGAAGCGCTCAATTTCTACCGTATCTCTGGTAAATTGTGCGAGTAGAGCTCTTCTATCTTTCTGATATTTATCCTTGAATCGGTAGACTTTGTCACCCATTCTGGTTTGAATTTTTTCTACTCTAAGAGCAGAGGATTCTTCGTGTGTCTTCAACCGTTTATCCCAACGTGACATCTCTGCAGATACTACATTCTCCATCACTTTCAATTGGTCAGTAAGTCGTTTTTTTGTTATCTTCTCAAGTTCAACCATTGTACCATGACGTTGTCGTGTGCTCTCAAGGACCGCTTGGAAATCTTGACTAATTGTGAGAGCCAACTGGGCATCGATCTTTAATTCAAGACTATTGAGTTTATCATTGGGGTCGACGTCGGTGTATTGTTTGCTGTGAGCTACGAAGAGATCTGATTCCTGAATATTTCTTAATTGGTGTACTTTTGGTTCAATAGTCTTCAGCAGTGGAAGTGCCTTGTCAACTCCTGCTGGAATATCTTCGAATTTTGCAATCTCTGTATTTAGGATTCTTCTAACTGGTCCTGTGGCAGTGTCTTCACTCAACTCCATTGCTATTGATGATTCTCCGATTGAAGAGAGCACGATTGAATTTGTATCAGAAGTTTGAACGATCCAAAATGGGACTGTGACTGGTGTGAGAAACTTGAGCTTGGCTTTTCCTTTTCGATTGGACTCTGCAAGGATAAATGCCATAGCAAGAGCTGCCTCGTCTTTGTCAGGGACAATCTTTGTCTTAGTCTGTTTGAAGAGAAAATCTAGGGCTATTTGTCTGACCATTGGACTGCCTCGTGTGAGAATCGAAGTCATTTCTATGGTTAATTATGTTTACTAGGTTGTCCTTCATGTGAAATACAAGGTTGATATGCTGATAAGAGATATATTGAGGAATTTTGAGCAAAAGCTAGAATTATCAGAGGTTCTATACAATGACTGACTACAAAAATACACTGACCCGAGCTGGAATTTCCAGCGGGGAAGTATCAATAATCGTTCACAATCTCGAAAAACTAGAGGGTGCCGGTTTTCGTGGTAGATTGGACGATGTTGTTACCAAAGTAATCAAGGATTCATCCTTCAAATCCGCATTCATGCGGGACTATAAGGTTGCCATGCGCTAGAGAAAGTAGATTGGGTTTAGAACAGCTGCAATAAACTTGCTCAAAGTTGGACACTCCTTAGATGTTCATTTGACCAGTCCTGTAGGTTCTTAAATACCCGCCCACACAAGGGAACTGTGAGGTTGACCGACACAACAATTGACCTCACAGAGTCCCTCCAGTGCCGCTCCTGGAAGCACTTCACTCTGGTGTCAAAGATTGTGCAACTTACAATGAACGGCGCATACTACTAATCTTGGTAGTATGCATTTTCTACCAATCATCCAGACCAAGATCTAATGCTATATCATCGAGTACTTCTGTGTCTGATGTAAAATCTGAGAACCGTAATGGAATCTCTATAGATGGATCTAATTTCAATCCTATTTCATAAGTGACCTTGAGGTGGTATGATACACGAATAAGGGTTGATTTGAACGGAAGATGGAATCTCCACTCTTCACCGAACTGAATCTCTTTCCACCTCCCCCAATCATCAGGTTCTAATTCAAAATATTTTTCTTTCATTGTTCTTTTGCTGGACGTTTCATGCCAGCGACACTTGGCATCTTCCCGTCTTATGATTTCAAATCTGACTCGCTTCTTCCGTTTTTCATCGTCAACTTTGAATCCTACAAGTATTCCAGTATCCATCCTTAGAATACCATTGGATTGAATGTGAAGTCCTTCATTTGATTTAGGGGCGGTTTCTACACCTATATCCTCTGGCAGGTAAGAAGGTCTTGTCTGCAATACATGAAACTCCTGCGTAGATTTTGGATCAAGAGCCCAGTCTACCTCCACAACTCCTTCCACTGTATGTCTAATGTAATTAGAGAATCGTCTATACGTTGGTGGAAGTCCCCTCGGAAGTTGGAATGAGAATGGAAAAATAGTAGTGCCCTCTGATATGGTCGTACTCTCACTTATTCGAAATACTCTGGTCATGTGGCACTCTTCATCGATACTCCTATGTTTGCCAGAACCATATTCTGTTCGTTCTCTACTTAATGCCTTCAGAACGACTCTGTTGCAGTCAAAGGCCTTGTCAGTTTTAATTACAACTCTTCCTGAGAGTGTGTCTCCTGGAAGAACTCTTTTGCTGTCAAATTCAATATCTACAGATCTCAATGTTCTCCGCCACTGAGTCTGGTTTTTCACGAAGCCAAATAGACTTGTTGTAAAAAGAAAAAGTTGTTAGAAATTAACACTTCCCTGCAAAATGTGTCATTTTTAATATCAGGTGTTTCATACGAGTCTTTTCATTTACAAAGAAATTGTATGAGTTCATATACTCTCATCAGCATGAAATGTTATGATCGGACTAGGTATGTGGACTAGATCAGTTGTTCGAGGAACAACTAATCGACGTGCGCGACTGAAAGCCCGAAAGAAGAAGTCTTCTTCCAAAGGGAAGTCCTTACTCTCTAAGAACGGACCAACATCAGGTTCCGGGGAGTCCGCGGCTGTTCACTTTGTCCAATCGGACCTTTTTAGTTTCAGTGATGAAACTATCAAGAGTGATAATGACCCCGCCGTGGTAAAAACTGTGGAAACGCTCACTGTCATTGGAAGTGATGTACCAACATCAGTACAGGAGAAAGAAGTCAGGTCTTCAGGAGGGATCCCATCCCGATGAACGTTGACAAATCTCTTGCTAATTTTTGTGATTCTTCGGAATTACGAAGAGGTAGTGATACTGGCAAGAGAAGGGTGGAACATAGAAATTTCTTACAGGTGAGGTTCACTCATCAAAGTGTAAGATTTAGGTTATAGACTTGTTGCTTGATATTCTCAGAGATCCTCACGAATACTTGACTGAATTGTGCTGAAACAACTGGGACATGTTAGTTCTCCCGAATCAATCCAATTTACTCGATTAAGCTCCAGCTTATTTTGGCAATTGGGGCAGTACACAGGAATGACATACACTGCTCCTGCAGTTATGCTATCAGCAGAGAACATTTGCATTGAGTGACTTGGGTGAACCGATTGGTCATCTTTGGGAAAATTACCTTGAGCTTTACACACAAAACCAATAATGATGAGAGTAATCATAAAGAGGACCAAAGTAATTCCAAAGATTGGAAATAGGAATGGCCAGGCATATTCTGTGATTCCCATTATTTCGAATATTAGCCAAATAAAGCCGATGATAATGAGAAAACCCACAATCATTGATGATATGACCCGCCAAACGTGTTTACTCAAGTTATTTCACACATTTGCTTTCTATCTACAACCTATAAAGTCTTCAATTTCAGGATGATAGGACTATCTTCTCTCCATCTACAAAGAGTTCAGCCACTGATCTAGTCTGTGTAACTCCCAATCCCCCCAAGTAGGGTACTCTGTCATCCCGTGTCAGAGCTCTGTTAAGCAGAATTCTCTTTGTGCACATAAGTGCAAGATCATGCGTTACATGAATATGCATTTGATTGTCCTTTAGCGAGAGGAATCGTTTCACTGTGTCATCGATCAATCTAACCTTGAACTCGTCGAATGGCTCAATCCCTTCAAACTCTCCATCTGCCCATTTGTTCACAAATTCGGTAACATTCTCTCCGTTAGGGTGAAGATTGCTCCAGACTGCTCTATCGGCATACTCCGGCCCAATTAGTGTAGGTAATGGGTCCATATCAATAATTTCTCCGCCTTCTTCCGAAAATCCCTCTAAGATTGCTTCAGCAGTTTCGTAGCAACGTGGGACCACACTGAGAAAAATGTGGGCTTTACGAGTTGGTGGGATTCTCTTTCCCATCTCCACTGAAACCCTCTTTCCCAAATCAGTTAATCCTACATTCATTGTATCCTCGTGATTACGAAGAATACCTCTATGAGAATGTCTAACCATCAACATGAGTGGTTGCGTTGAATCAATACTAGAAATCCAATCGAGTAATTGCTTCGCACTATGAGTCCACTCTTCAGTATCCCATTCGGTCATTACTGTCAAGTGAAATATCATCCATCATATAGGTTTCTCCAACGTGCTATTATCCAAAATTGAAAAACCTATTAATCGTTCAGGAGAAAGTATTCATACACATATGCAGAGTTTCTATGGGGTGTGCCAAAATTCGTGGTGAAAGGAACAACTGAAGAATTATTTCATAGCATTGAGAATCGAATAATTGCACTTCGGATGATTGCAGTAGATGAGGAAGATTTCGTCTATGAAACTGCATTGACAGCGGTTTTTAGACATAATTATGATGCCAAACAGGAATTCAAAAGAATAGAAAAAAGAATTAACCGGAGTGTGGCAGAAACGCAAAGTCGTTTCTATCAACTAGATGACGAGAGATCACTTCAGAGTCGTTCAGCGTGGTTGCGCATCCGTCGGTTACATCGAAAACAGATGATTCAATCTAGAGAATATGTTCCTAAAAGTGGTGCTGTATTCGATATTCCAAGTAACATTAAGCATACACTAAGTTCAATTTCCTCAACTGGATTAGCTATTGGGCTAAAGGAATTACCATCTGAAGAAACATTGCCAAATGTCAAATCTATCTCCTCTGAGGATATTGAAGGAGAATATGCATCAGTAGAATCCTCCGTTATGACAGAAGCTTCTGTATCAAAGGATGTTTTTGTATTTGCCAGCTTGGATATGGTTGGCAATCGGTTTGTCTACAAACTCACCATCAAGAGCTGTCTTGAAACGGTAATTACAGATGTCACGTCAACAATTGTTGCATATCCAAAAGAGTGTCTTCATATCTCTTCAGATTATGTGAAGGTTCAACCAAGGCTTGAGATGGGTGGATTCGTAAACGAATCTTTTGTCTTCACACCAACAAAAGATTGTGTTGAAGGGAACATCGTAGCAGTCGTGTCTTATGTAGACCATCAAGATGAAGTGCATACGGTCCAAATTAGTCCCTTTGTTATACGCTCCGTTTGTGATTTACTGCAACCCTACGAATCATCGCTTGACGAATATCAAGATGTTTTCCGCGGTTTGGTTGGAGGGGCAGATAAGATCAATTTACGTTGGAACGCATCGGTCATTTTGGATAAGGCTCAGACAGTATTACCCCTAATGAATTTCTATCTTCTAGATGTTCAGAAAGATATTGTCGATGATCGAATCTATGGACAGATTCGAGGGTTTGCTCTTGGCAAGTATACTGAGAAAAGAGTCGCAGTGCTCATTAAGGTCACTGGAGCACTCGATGAGGACGAGTGCGTAGCTGAGGTAGAGATTTCAGGTGATGATGATGCAATGTTCCCAACAACAATGGGAGAGATTGCAGACAAGATAGACGCGTGGATATGTCTTCAGTGTGGTGCACGACTCAATCCTGACCAGGTAATGGAGATTGAAGTTGGTGGCATTCTCACATGTCGCTATTGCTCACACACACTTACTCTAGATCTTTATTGTCGAAGTGACCAAAAACCTCGACCTCGTTCACTGTCGGGAGCTTCTGCAATGGGATTCGAAGGTGTATCGACAGAACTCGTAGATACTGCTCCAGTTTCAACTAGCACACCCAGAGAGATGACTCGTGAGAGTGCAATGATAATCAAAGGCGTTTCTGTTCTTCGAGGATGTGAACTTGTAGGCGCTAAGTTTGAGTACAAGGTCAAGGTCAAAAACGAGAGTAAATCTGTAATTACAAATGTCGCAGTTACGATAGTGGCATATCCCCGAGATTGCCTTACGCTTGTTGGTTCCCCCGCTAAGGTAATGTCGCGGGTTGAAATTGGTGGATTCCGTTCACCTGGTTTCACATTCATCCCAACAAAAGACTGTGTTAGAGGAGGAATTGTAGCGGCTGTAACTTTCATTGATTATCAGGACAAGACCCACACAATCCATGCAAAACCGTTTACTATCCGCTCAGTATGTGATTTACTGAAGCCTATCAAATCGACACCAAAGAAATTCGAATTATCCTTACAGAATTTTGATGGAACTAGTGAAGAATATGAACTGGATTGGAATCCTGCAGTTCTTTTCAGGCGTGCCGAACACTTCTTGCCATCGCGAAATTTCTACACTATTGATGCCCGAGTTTCAGTGGAAGAGGGTATATTCAGAGGTACGATTCGTGGATATGCTGAAGGGAAATACACTCAGAGTAAAGTCGCTGTAACAATTACAATTGAAGGGAATGAAAATGAGAACACTTCACAAGTGAAGGTTGCTTCCTTTGGAACTGATGAAGCGATGTTACCGACCACTCTTGAAGACCTACGGAAAGGCATTGACTCATGGGTTTGTCTAAGCTGTGGTGCTGGATTAAATACTACACAAGTTCGAAAGATTAAGAGTAGAGCAATAATAGAGTGTCAACATTGTGGTCATTCTCTCAATCTGAAATTGTACCGTAAGTAATCAATCTCCCCGCTAGATTTTTCTTACCAAATCAGTTCGATACTGAACCTTGTATCCTTCTGTAGTAACGCTTACTTTTGCTTCTAGCTTGAAAATTTCACAGAAACGTAATGCGTTGGAAACATCATCGTAATTATTAGTATTAGGCAATAGGGTTGCCCACTCGTTCTTTTTGTGGCCAATTGCGTTGTCAACAGCTTGAATCTTTTGTCTACAATACCCGTCAGGGCAGTCAGAAGTCATTTGTCTTGCGCTCCAATGTGCTTGAATCTCCGGTAGATCCGAGCGCGCGATTTTTGAGCCCGTTATAGTGGTTTCGGTTTGTAACTTAGTGCATTGGCACAAAATGATTGTATTTCATAGAAAAATACTCCAAGTGTGAATCTAACCATTTCAAAAATATCGGCATGAATTTATATCCGTTCAAATATAGAATGATTGTCTGGCTCTAAGGGGTATAGGGTCAGATTGGGCTGTAACAAAAAACTGGAGAGTAAAAAATTTCGTGAAATTTAAGAAAAAAAATCTAATTTTATCAATACTGGTACTCAGCATTTTTATTTTGCAGAGCACTGCACTTGCGAGCGCCATATATATACCTCCTGGTGGAGATCCACCACCGACCACTACAACATATCGGGTTTATGGGTATGTGACGGATGTAGATACTGGCTTACCAATTAATGGAGCTAGGGTGAAAATATACAGAGGTACCACTTCTTACATTGGTCAAGATTATACTGACAGTAATGGATACTACAATTTCTATTATCGTACTACTCTGACTATTACGAAGGTAAAATCTGTTGCTAGTAAATCTGGTTACTATACAAGTTCAAGGGTTGGCTACATGTTAGAAGGTCGGGTTCGACTTGATCACTCTCTAACTGAAGTACCTCCACCACCTCCACCACCAACTGCACCTATAATTTCCAACGTTGAAATTACTCAGGGTGGTGTTCGCGAGGTTATAGTATCATGGGATGTAACATGGGGTACTGGAGCTACTCAGTACTATGTAGAATGCTATTGGGGTACCGATGCAAATTTGGATTCAGGTGACAGAATCTATTATCAAGCTGTACCATCGTCAACAACTTCTTTCTCATGTCAAGTTCCTATCAATCTTGTCGCATATTCTGGTGGAACATACTATTACAAAGTATATGCGAAGAATACGAACACTGCTGGATATGCGGATGATACGGTTGGTCCATCCTCCGTTGTTATCAGTGGTGAATGGCCAATGGAGCTGAGAAGTTGTGCATATAATCTCGCTGACGCTGGTAGTTACATTAATGACCAAATCGATATTTCTCTATTTACAGAGGATATGAATTACATTAAGAGTCTGGGTTTCAATGCTGTGAAATTGTGGACTGATGGTTCTCCAGGATTCTGGACAACTGATTACCAGCTTCATCAAGCTCTATCAATTACTGATTCACTTAATCTGAAAGTGTCTCTAGCATCAATACCTGAGATGGCTGCGGAAGGATGGGAAGACCAATATAGAAAAACCGAAGATGCTATATCTAACGCAGAATATGATATAAAATATATAAAAAGTAAGATTGCTGAGATTTCCATTGATAAAAATGAAAGTCCTATTATTGTATATGAAGATTTGGACACATCTGAAATAAAGAAATTAAAATTTCTCGACTATGATAATGAAGGAACAGTTGTCGAAGTTAAACTTTGCTCTCAC
>JABCTV010000070.1 GCA_018238205.1 Candidatus Thorarchaeota archaeon | reverse complement strand
AGATTCTACATTACGTCAGGAAGAGTATCTGCCCACTGGGAGGCTCATACAAGTTCACAGAAAGATGTAGAGAGATGGTGGAAGATTGCCCCTCCAAATGATGTTAAAAAACGTGCTAGGCTAGACGATTATTTCTCAAGTCAAAGAGATAAAGATGAGGAGTCTTAGATAAGACTCTCATCAAGTATGTATGTTATTTAATCAATTATTCATTAATTGATTAACTCAAAATCATCAACCGAGGCCCCACACATGGGACAGACCCAGTCATCGGGAATATCATCCCATTTGGTGCCTGCAGCGACACCGCTATCAGGATCACCCTTTTCTTCGTCATAAACCCAGCCACAGACGACGCATTCGTATTTTGCCATTTTTGTATCTCCACTTTATTAGGTTTAGTTGGTAACTAAACCAATTTCATGCGAACTTACCACTTTGTGTTAAAAGCATTCGGTTATGCGGTTATAATCCAAAAGAAGAGAGGGAGGAGCGGTCTGCTCCTATTCCTCAGATGATTCAGATTCTTCTTCTGTGCTTAGTTCGTCTTCTGAATATGATGTATCTTCGTCGATAGTCTCATCCATAGACGAAGGTTCTTCCTCCGAGATTACTTCTTCTTCGGCTTCCACCTCAGTAACTTCTGGTTCAACCATCAAAGGCTCTTCTTCGGGTTCATCTCTCACAACCGGAATTTCATCAGGGACAGGAGCTGCCTCGAGAACCTTTCTTGACTTTCTGATGAAGTTCAGTACCATTATGAACGCGACGAACGGAAAGACTAGAAGTTTGATTGCATCACCTAGTCCTCCTGTAAGAGTTACATCCCAATCTCCAAGAATTACTGCGAACATAGCATCAACAAACATGAATCCACTTGCTAGGAAGAAGGTGAAGGTTGCTGCTAATTCCTTACTAAGTTTCAATCTAGTGTCCAACTCAGCTCTTGATGCAAGGCTTCTACCAACACTACTCATAGTATAGAGGATGAAGAATACTGTGATACCAATGCCAACGAGATCAAGACCTGGGTCGTATCCCTTGAGTACGTTATAGATGAAGTATGCTGAATAGAACGAGATGAACATGCCTAGGAACACAATATTGCTGGCTGTGGATTTCTTTCGTTCTGCGACATAAACCAAGCCATTCACAAAATTGAATCCCAAAGCCAAGAGCCCACCTATCGCTGCAAGGACTGTACCCATGCCAAGTACTGGGTTAATGAAGACCAATGTGTAGACGAAAGCTCCAATTATCACAACGTAGTTCAAAATATAGATGAAGCCATAGAGATATCCTACGAATTTCGAACGGCTTTCGATATCCATACTCGAAGCATATCCCAATGAACTACGAGTTGAGAAATAAGATTGGAAACCAATCCAACCTAGAAATGCGACTCCAATGAACATCCAATTGAAGATTGGTCTGATGAAGAACATCATGATCAACACAAAGAAGCTCACCACAAACCAGATGATAGTAAGAAAGAACGATTTCTTATATGACTCCTCATCTGCGACAAACCTTGCTAATCCCAGTAGTGAGATAAAACATGTGATCATGAAAAATGTTGGAAATATTCCTCCAACAAAGATGGCAATTGGACCTAGCGCAGGGACCATCAACGCAAGGTTTTCCCAGACTGTGATTGTTATTGCACCAATCACGAAGACAAGTGTTAGCCACTTCAATCTCTTTGATGCAAAGAATAATTTCAGACCTTCAATGAATTTTGTTAATATTGGAATATCCACATCTCATTCCTCCGAACGCTATTTTTACTTGGGGTATCTCCCTATTAATTCTTAAGTATGTGAAGAATTTCTTCTTCGAGGGTTTCTTTTACTTTAGGTTTCTCAATAAGTGTTCCGACCTTGTTACCAGAAGAATCGAAGAATTCAAACCAGGGTATCGCAGTTGCGCCCCATTCATTGATTTCTGGTGGTGATGGTGGTACTTTCCACTGGACCTCCTTGTTTAGGGGGTCAGATTTGATTGTTCCAAATACCATTGCATCAATACCAATCTTCTCTTCTAGGTGAAGCATTGGTGGCATCGCTCTCTTGCAATCTCCACACCATGGAGCACTAAAGATGACAACTTTGAGTCCCTTCATTATTTCCCTTAATTCTTCAACGACATCTTCATTCAGATTATATTCATCATAGTCTTCCATTACGATATCCTTGTCTTTGTCAGACAGTGCATCGATGTATCCCTTGATGTTTGTCGTTCGTTTTCTAATATCCTCAAAGTCTATCATAATTAGAATAGGAACCTATGATTCGCTTAAAATCCTTCGATAGGTCTCTAAGCGCTATCCTAACAATCCTGATAAGAGACCTAAGAGTACTTCACAATAGGGAAACGAAAACGGGTGATATCATGGCCGTAGAACTTTACAAGGCAATAATTGTTGGCGCACCTTCAGTAGGTAAGTCAAGCCTTGTGAGAAGATATCAGACTGGTGAGTTCAGAGAAGCACACACCGCAACAATCGCAGCAGATCTAAGTGCAATCACTTTTGATTTTCCATCGGGAAAGGTAGTTCTTACAGTTGTAGACGTTGGAGGACAGGAAACTTTTGCGGCTTTGAGGAATCGATTCTATGTTGGCGCTCATCACTTGATTTTTGTTTATGACATGACGAACAAAGAAACCTTCAAGCGAATTACCCCACTCTATGAAGCCCTCACTGAGAAAATATGTATTCAAGGGGACATGCACTTAGCAGGCTCGCTTGTTGCGAACAAATCTGATTTGAAATCCGAAGTTGTGATTGATGAAAAAGAAGGCCGAATGTTAGCAAATCTTCTTCATCTAGAATATTTCGAAACCTCTGCTCGTACAGGTGACAATGTTTCTGAAATGTTTCTTTATGCAGCATCGGAGTCACAAAGACTCCGCCACAATATTTAGTTACTTTCTACTGTGTTGCTGCAGTCATCTTACAGTCACGAATTCTCATGGTTGAAATTACTGTAGGTGTACGAACCTCCCACCAATATACCTGTGTGCGATCATTTCCAAGAGCATCGATATTAGCAAACATCCTCATTGAATTATCACTAATTCTCATGTTCTTGATGGGTTTCATTTCTCCCTTTTCAACTAGGAACATAGCATCTCTTGGAATAGTTGAGAATTCACCAGTTTGGTAATTTTGGAATCTTGAATACCAATTACAGGTAACATAGATTGTAGGTCTGCTAACATCAAATATTTCCTCATGGGAGTGGTCACCATTATCGAAAACAACGTTTGAAGCTCCTGGTAGCAGCATCTTAATACCTACTCCAAGATCCGCCATTTGTGAACTGCCAGTGGTTTCAGCATCAAACATCGTGGCAGTTGTCGTATTGTGAATAAAGCTCTTGAGCACACCTTGCTCAACAATTTTAGTAGTTCGACTGGGTGTTCCTTCCCAATCGAATGGAGTACTACCGAGTCCACCATCAAAGAGCGGGTCTTCGTATGCAGTGATGAATTCTGGTGCAATTTGCTCGCCCATTTTATCTGCTAAGGGTGACAATCCCATCATGATATAGAATGGATTAGCCAACTCAGGAATACCCCCAAGAACATTCGCCGCAACAGTTGGTGATAGAATCAGGTCATATGTTCCAGGAGTTCCTTGAACTGCTCCAATTGCTTGTTTAGACAATTGTCCTGCCTTTGCTCCAGCTTTTAGCATGCTTTTCTCTGAACTTGATGGGATAGTACCACTATCCAATCCTTGACCTGAGTAATCTAGTTCATCCTGTAGTGCTCTCACATTGAGATCAAATGTTGTGCCTTTAGATGAGCCCTCTGGACCTAAACTGGATCTGAAGAAGAGGTTCTGTTTCGTTAGCATTAATGCTCCAGCTACTCTCTTTGCACCAGCACTTACAGCCTCATCGATTACTGAGTTTATGATTTCTGGAGCGCTCTCCACAAATGTGTCTATCTTTGTATCATATTGCCCTTTCAACTCGGGATAGGAATGAGCCTTCTCCTCCAATCCTGCATAGAACATTGAATCAGGTAGAATTTTTGTAAATGATATCGTATCATCAATAGCTCTCTTGACATCCTCTTGTGAAGTAATAGATTGATTAGTTGTTCCTGTTTTTTCGCCGATAACAACAAAGAGCTCAATCTTGAGTGCTTCCCATATCTTACTGATATCGATATTACTCTGAGAGAACCGAATTTGCGAGTTCTTAGTTTGAATCACTCTTGCAATTATTGCATCCGTGTTCTTAGAACCATAGTCGATTGCATATTCTGCCAAAGTCTTCAAGTAATCTGTGTTAGTCATTATCCAACACCTCCAAGTCTGATTCCTCTAAATCGAATATCTCCGCCTCCTGCATAGACTGGAATTCCTTGCATTGGGTCACTCTTACCGCATGTTCCTGGAAAATCAAATCGTAGATTCTTAGAAACTGCATCTACTGCACTTAGCATGCCGATACTAGTCGTTTCCATTATAGGTCTCTTGACCATGGTGTCTGTGATCTCTCCATTTTTGATCAGGTACGCTTCTGAACCTGTGTACTTTGATTGATAGCGTCGGTCATCAATATTCCATTCTTGGAAGCTTCTCATGTATACTCCTAGTTTCACATCTTCAACTAGTTCCTCAAAGGAAAAATCTCCTGGTTCAAAGTATGTATTAGCCATCCTTACGATTGGTTCTCTATTGAAACCAGTTGCGCGAGCTGCGGCATTTGAACCACTACCAAACATAGTTCCAAACTCTCTATTGAGCAGTGGTTCATTTAGAATGCCATCCTTGATGAGTTCACGTTTTCTAGCTATCACTCCCTCATCATCATAGACATAATACCCAGAGGTCTTGGTAATAGTTGGGTCCTCACTTACGTTAACTGCATCAGAGCCAACTCGTGATTCTCCTATTTTGAGGTCTCTCCAGAAGCTTTCGCCTGCTTGAGCTCCTTCTCTTCCCATGATGCGGTCTCCTTCACTGGGATGTCCAACATTTTCGTGAGCGATTATTCCTGCAACTTCGGGTCCGACGACCATGTCAATTGGTTGAGCCAACAAGTCATCAATTTTGACTGCTGTTTCTGCAGCTTTCTTCAATCGCTCTACTTCATCTTTCAATTTCTCGATTATACCTGTATCTCGAATTCTTTCCCAACCACCTGCAAGTGTCAGGTCCATAAATTTCTGTTCAGATCCTCCTGGAGCTTGGGCTGTTAGGATTGCTAACATTTGGAGGTATGAAAGTTTACTATCTATTTTAGTTCCTTCACTGGTAACAAGGTATTTGTCAGCTTCCAGTGTATTGAACATGAAGACGAAAGATGCTAACCCAGCCATTTGCTGATTCATCTCTGTACAGAATTCTTTGATTGTATCAATATCTACATCATTAAGCGGTTCTTTTGTTTCCATTTTCCATTTTGCTTCATTGGCGATGGGGTTTCCTAAATCTATTGGATTCTTTCTCTTTGCATTTTTTGCCATTTTAGCTGCGGCAGTAACCGTTTCTTCTGCAAGGCCCTTCTCCAGCCTATCAAATGATGCAAAACCCATGCTACCATCTATGAGTACTCTAACTCCGATTCCAGAAGATGGAGTGAATCCACCAGAAACCAACATTCCATTTCTAAATGCCAAACCACGAACTGTATCACTAACGAATCGTGCTTCGACATATTCCGCACCGAGCTTCTCCCCAAATTGGATGCAATACTCTGCTAAATCTTTGCCATCTTTCATCTTTGACGCCATTATGTTAAGATAATCCCTTCATGATAAAGACTGCGGAGATACCGCAGGCTTCAAATGATTTCACTTCACTTGTGCAATATCAGGTGTCACCTATGATTGAGGATATCACGCGCGACAAATGGAACGCAATCTATGCTTTTCTGATAATGGATATTATTCAAATTCTACTTGTGTCGATACTGTATTTAGATGACACAACTCTGATTGTTGTAGGAATTAATCTTTCGATGATTAATCCTATCGGTTCAGCAGGTCTTTTCATAGGTATCGCACTGATGCAAATGGTGATGCTATATTTGTCAGCAGGACAAATGCTACGTGGTCCTGGTCTGGTTGAATTACATCCAAAATTTGATACTGAAGCACCATGGCAACGCAGATACTCTCGTGATGATATTGTGAAATGGACTATGGATTTAGCAAAGAAGAGTGAGATAACGGTCAAGAAGATATTTCTGATGGCATCACCACTTCCAAATGCTTACACCTTCAGCCTTCCATTTATTGGTTCAATTGTTGTGGTACATAGCAATACTCTTGATGTTTTGAATGAGGAAGAGATGCAAGCAATCATTGCACATGAATTAGGTCACATCAAGAATCGTGATTCAATCGTTACAATCTTTACAAGAATGCCCTCTTTCTTCATCGATATCATCTATCTTTACGTGTATGTTCGATTACTTCTAGCAATAGCGGACTCTCTATTAGTAAATGGTGACCTGTATAGTACCGTCATCAGAGCAATCGTACTACTTGCATTCTTCTTACTCTCAAGAATCCTGACTCATGTGTCAAAACATTTCATGAAGAAAGCATCGCGTGCTGCAGAATTCATGGCGGATTATCATGCTGCATCAGTACTTGGCCATGAGGCTACAATCAATGGGCTGATTCGGCTTGGTCAAAGAGTTGAAGCAATCACTGTTCTCATTGATGAAATACGATGGTTGGAATCACTAAATCCAGAACGCGTTGGTTCTATTTCGAATGCTGAACTCATGAGAATGATTACACAATATCCGTTAGACGGAATTGATGAAGATAATGCAAGACAGATTGCACCATGGGTTTTCCTATCTACAAGACTCAAACATATGAGGGAAATTTACGGAGTAAACCTGAGTGATGCACAAGTTAAGGATGCAGTCGAACCAGCTATTGGTCCTCTTCAGAAGAAGCGTAATGATGCCAAACCAATATCCACTGCAACAAAAGAAATGCAGGTTGTGGATTGGCGAGCTGTTGATCATGATGGAGACCGACACCTTTCATCTCAAGAAATCGCAGACCTTCTCAAGCTACTTCGAACTCAACCAAACAAGATGTTGTTTGATAGAGAGGTTGGAGCAAATCTCATGACTTTGACCCATCCTGATTTCAGACGAAGAGTTCTGTTCATTGCGGATGAGTTTGGTCTGTGATAGTATCAGTATTATCATTGATAGAGTCAATGAAGCGATCTATCTCAACCTGATTCATTCCTCTTTGGGATGAGATGATAGCTGCGATGAGTGCTAAGAATGAAAACATAAAGATAGTTAGCTGAATTGCTTGACCGTATCCAGTGACAAAGAATGAACCCGATTCGAGTCCCAAAGGATTGGTTATCAGGAAGAATATTCCAAATATTGTTGTTGCCAAAGCTGTTGCTACGGAGAATCCGGTTGTCCTTGCTAGATTTATTAGAGCACTAACTACACCCATGTATTCTTTTGGTGCAGAAGTCATGATGAAGTTGCCATTAGCTACACTGAAGACTGAGAGACCTGTGCCCATGATTGCCACTCCTAAAGCCATCAAAGGAATGTTAGGAACTGCAAGAGCAAGAAATACAAGACCCGCCATTTGAATTAGCAGTCCTACTGTTGTTTGTACTTTGGCGTTTACTTTTTCTGAAACAAAACCTGCTATAGGACCAGTGATTGAGATCATCAATGGTTGTACAATCAAGAAGATGCCTGTCATTGTCTGGTCGAACCCTAATGCTTCTTGTAGATAAAACGGCAGCAGGAAGGAAACAGGAACCATTGCCATATAGGCGAGAAGTGCAGAGAAGATACTTGTTGAGATTTTCTTATCAGTTAATACTTCAATCGAAATTATTGGAGCTTCAAATGATCTCTCTCGCTGAATGAATAGAACTAATGAAAGGATTGACGCTGAAATGAGAATGATGGCAGTAATAAGATCTGTACTAGTTGATATTGTGACATAGTAAATTAGAGTGAAGAGAAATGAGAAGAATAACGCAGCTCCAATTGTATCGAATCGAGTTTCCTTAACAAGCTCAGCTTTGGGAACTGTATACTGTACAACTAGGTATCCAATAATACCTATTGGCAGATTTACCATGAAGATGCTCTGCCAACCAAAGAGTTGAGTCAATATTCCTCCAAGGACTGGGCCGCTACCAAGCGCAGCTGCTAGGACAATTGAGTTGAGTCCTATTGCTCTTCCTCTATTCTGCGGTGTTGTGAAATAGGTCACAAGCGCAAGTCCATTTGCAGATACCATCGCCGCACCCAGAGCCTGGAATACTCTTCCTAAAACGAGCATTTCGAAACCTATTGAAATCGCGCAAGCAAATGATCCTGCAATGAAGACAAGCATCCCCAATTGGAAGATTCTCTTCTTTCCATAGCGGTCTCCTAGTTTACCCATTAGTGGCATTGTAGACGTCATGACCAAAAGGTATGCAACAACAACCCATTGGATGGCACTAATTGTCACTCCCAGACTTTCTTTCATTGTAAATAATGACACGTTAACAATCGAAGCATCGAGGGCACTGAGGAAAATACCGAAACTCGTGGCAGCTACAATCTTGTAAGGTCCTGGCATTTTATTATCGCTTACATCTGCGGAGTCAATAGTTGCTGTCATCTAATGCATCATCACACAATATACAAAGTAATCGTCTTCGAGTTTCTGCTTCAGCTGCTACGCCCTTAATTGTTCTATCGGTGTGGTAGACTGTAATCAAAACTTACCAAAACAAATTTCTATGAACCACCGATTGACTATCTATGCCCGATTGGAGTGATTTACAAAAGAGAGCTAGGTCTGATGTGGATGTTGCTCTTAATGCATGGGTCGAAGTTCTAAGGGAAGAACTAGGAAGAAGAATCAAGTATGCCTATGCTAAGGGTTCAGCTCTCAAAAAATGGGAATCTCCAATCGACTATGTTCCTACCCTAAGTGACATTGATATTCACATCATGCTTGACGATGACGACCTTCTATTCTCGGGGACTAGTGAATCCTTTGATGAAGCAATGCATATTTCTAAGAGATATGAAGATGAGTTCATCCGACTGAAACCTGAACATCTCCATATTCCACGTAGTCAGATAATGACCATCAACAAGCTTACTACTGTTGTGAACTATGTTCCACCTCGCACTCAGGATATTCACGTACTGATAGGAGAAATACCTCACCCTGAATTTCCAACTAATGATGAGATACGGGAAATTGACAAACAGAATTTGATGGATTATGACAAATTTATCCAAGCACTTCCTCGTCGCATTTTTGATAGAACAGGTCTTGACTACTGGACAATTGTTCGTGAGATGACCTGGAGAGTTTCACCGTGTCCTGTTCGATTGTTAACCCAGATAACAGATAGTCCCCTTGATGTCTGGTCTTGGAATCGAACTACAATCAATAAAGAACTGCTTTCACATGACTATAATGAGATATCAACTCATTATCGAGATTTCTATGTTTCCGGTTGGAATCTATTCTTATCCGCATTTACAAATTCTGAAGCCTATAGGAATTGCATTATTGGGGGATACTATTCTCTCGTCAAGTGTCGTGAAGAAGTGCAACAACTCTGAGAACCTTATCTAGCGTCTTCTCTCTCTAGATTTCTCTATTCTAGAACTGAGATAGTGCTCCTTTCTTCCTGACATACCTCTCTGTACGCTTGAACAATAACCCGCCCAATATAACGAATATTACATCGAGGATGATGAGTGCCACTATTGCATTGAAAGCTCCCGAGTATGCGATACCATCCATCAGGAATCCTCTGAATCCTTCGACACTCCAAGTCAATGGAGAAACGTAAGAGAAATACTGGAGGACAGTGGGTAAGACTGCAATCGGGTACGAGATTGGAGCTACAAGGAGCAGTGTACTTGAGATAAACTCAACAATCATCCATCCCTGCTTAGCAGTAAGCACGACACAGACTATGGCGAAGATGAGACCTTGCATTCCAATCACGGAGAGGCATACGATCATCAGTGCGGGAATGATTCCCCACCAGTTTAGCGTGACGCCAAAGAGGAGGATTGAAGCTGTCAGTTGGAGAATCACACCGAGACCTCCATGCTGAAGATTGTGTAGCATCGATCCCCAAACTAACGTTTCTTTTTTCATAGGCATGGTCATCAAGGTTTCCAGGGTTCCAACATTTTGTTCACGTCGAAGTGCCTGACCAGTTCCCCACATCATACTAATTGCTAATCCTGTGTATGCGCTTCCTAGTGCAATATAGGTAATCCAATCGGAAGTTCCTACAAGACCTTCAAGGGATGTTGATTCAGCTCCTCCCGTAATTGCCATTCCAGCTATTATCAAAGGAATGAACCAGAGGAAAGGCATGACGATAAACCAAAGCACACTGGGTGGGTAGCTGAACTCTACTTGCCACTGTTTTAGCGCTAGAGCGTTTGCAGCTCTCAATTCTGCTCTTGCTCCTTCTCGGTTCCACATTTTCTGGAATATTGTTGGTTGTTCTTTTTCCAACTAGAATCCCCCCATGTGGCCGCGTTGCTTGGTCCAGTTTTCTGCGAATTTGAAGGATGCAAGTCCCAATGCCCAAAATAGAATTGCAAGCACGCTCAGTGCTAGTACAGCTTGTGAGAAGTTCAGTAGATTCCAAGCACCAGTTATGGCAATTTCCCTGATTGTAATTATTCCGATTGTTGTAGGTAACAGATACGCTACAAATTGCACAGGTTTTGGCAATGCATTCACTGGGTAGTTCACTGGAGATATCATGTAAGAGGTTTCTGAAACCAACTGGGTCAATACACTTGGGTCTTTGAAAACAAGTATCATCCCTGCAACCATAAATCCGAATCCGTAGAGACCTATCACCATGATTAGCAAGACTATGATAGTTGGTGCTATTGCTGTCAAAGCGTAAGATACACCAAAGAGACCCATCGAGAGCATTAAGAGTATTAATGCCTGGATAGTTCCCTGAATTGAATCAGAGAATGCTGCACCTAGGAGGATACTGATTCGTGGTACTGGGGTTGAGAACAGTGGTTCAAGCGTTCCGCTGAATTGCTCCCAACGGAAATTATTTCCAATTCCCCATATCGAATTGTCAAGATACAGGAAAACAAACCAGCCGATTACTACGAACTGGATGAAATCATCATAACCTGATATCTCGGTGAAATGCGCAGTTGTTTCGGCCCCTCCAACAGCGGTCGCCATCAAAATGTATGGAGCGAACCATAGCAGAGGGAGGAACCCCCAGATCATAATATTTGCTGGGTAGCGTAGAGCAATCCTGAGGTTCTTCATTGCGAATGTTCTTGCTGCGGACCAATCCATAGATCTAGGTTTGAAGGTTTCCAAGTAGTCACTACTTTCGTGAATAATTTCCTCTTTGTCTTCTTGGTTTTGATGTGTCAATCCTTGATCCTCCTTCCTGTTAGTTGGAGGAAAACATCATCCAAAGATGGTTCCTTCACCTCAAAATGCTCAACTTTACCAGAGCCAGTATCTCTCATATAATCAAGTAGAATGTGTGCCATATCATACCCATTCTGTGCAGTCACAACTAGGTCTGAGTGACCATTCTTGGTATTCATAGAAGCTGACATAACATTCTCCATTTTCTTGATGGTTTCAATATCTGGAGTACCTACAACTTTCATGTGGAGACTGTCGTAGTCCCGTACTGCTTCCTTGAGTTCGTGCGGAGTACCAAAGCTCTTGATCTCTCCCTCGTTTATGAGGGCAATCTTGTCACATAGTAGGTCTGCCTCGTGCATGTAATGCGTTGTTAGCAGGATGGTCTTATCCTTCAGTTTCTCCTGAACATAATTACGTAGGTCTGATGCAAATGTTGGATCGAGACCTTGCGTCGGTTCGTCCAGAAGCAAAACCGGAGGGTCGTGAATGAGAGCTCGTGCAAAGACGATCTTCATTCTCATACCATGCGAAAGATTCTCTGCCTTCTCATCAGCTTTCTCTGTGAGACCCATCCTTCCTAAGAGTTCGTCTGCTCTTTCCTTCGCTTCGCTCGTCGGCATCCTGTACAGCTTTGCAAAGAAGATGAGGTTCTCCCGTGCACTCAACTTCCAGTAGATGCTTCTCTCATTTCCCTGACATACTCCCATTGAAGCTCGGGCGTATGTGGATTCCTTTAGAACATCGTACCCATTCACCTTGGCTGTGCCAGAAGTGGGTAGAACGAGGGTAGCGAGGCATTTGATGAGAGTGGTTTTTCCGGCACCATTGGGTCCAAGTAATCCGTAGATTTGACCTTTCGGGATGTCCAGTGAAACCGACTTTAGAGCCTCTACCTTCTTCTTCTCAGTAGGTATGATGATCGCCTTCCTCTTTATACTGATGAAGGTCTTTGAAAGGTTCTCTATTTCTACAGCGTTACTTGTCAACGTTTAGTACCTCCCCAAACAGGGGTTGTATTGTCGGTGTTCGAATTTCCATTATTTAAACTCAAGTCTTGCTAAACCCGAGTAAGAAAGAATCCCTCGGGTATTATTCCCGATTTGATAGTATATCCATGCGAAACACCTAGCCCCGAGTGGAGATTTCTTTGTATATGAATTTTACCACTCGTGGAGGAATTGCGTCCCTGATAACTGAACAACAGCAAACCTTATGTTTTAGTTCATCATTTGATTAAAACACAAATTGAAATCTTAATCAAAGATTAAGCTCATTTTGTTGGAGGAGAAAAACGGAATGACGGAAATTAAAATGTTCACAAAAATATCGCTTCTGATTTACGGTCTTGTTTGCACACTTTACGGTGTGCTTACAGTATTTATGACTGATATGATATTAGCGATTCTAGGAATACCGATGGATCCTATATATCCAAGAATGTTGGGTGGGATATTTTTCACGATCGCTATCTTCGATTTTCTTATACTAATCAAAAAGGATTGGGATTGGGAATACATCAAATTTGGGTGGACCCTGCTTTATGCCATGATTGTGAGCTCGATAATCATGGAAGGGTCATACTTTGTTTTATGGTATCCAACACTATCTACTGAAGCAATAGGGTTCCATGTTATGGACCTACTCATAATGCCCATACTGCTAATCCTTGGTATTGTTTCGTATATGAAGCAGAAAGAATGACCCAATGTTTCAAACGACCACATTTATGGATGGAGAGGTAATTATCCACCTCTTCATCTTTTTTTATTAGAATAACTTCAAATTACCGAAAGATGAGGTTGAAAAGGGTATTAGGAATGTGCTACGAAAGAACATGGTGCGAAATCAGTATTCACACTATGCTTTGATGGAGGATAGAGAAGTCTTTACAATAATGTTCGATGATACTCCTAAGAAAGTTATTCCCTTCTTCCTGGCTGGGAGGTCAATGTGTTCCATCCACGAGTGCTAGGTGGATTCCTGGTCGTCATAGGCTTTTTCGATATTCTACTGATTTTGAACAAGAAATGGGAATGGGATCACATCAAAGTGGCCTACATGGCTCTATTTGCCTTCATCATCCCTATGATTATTGGGCAAATTCTTGCATTGGCTCTCTTAACACCGACTGCTGCTTTTGTCAATGAGATGATGATTGAAATACCTCTTGAATCTGTGCTTCTGATTCTTGGAATCATTGGATACCTAAAGCAGGCTGACTAAAGAAAACGGAAGGGGGGAGTTACCTTTCTTGAGGTTTGATAGGTCTGAATGGTCATCTCGTATATGAAACATCCATCTGTTGATTCGGTGCTCAATCAGCCCATTACGTACACTCAGGTTGTACTTAACCCAAGTGAGAAAGAGTCGCTCGGGTATTTATTCCAAGATAAGTAAGATGAACATTCGAAACACCTGGCGCGGAGTGGAGATATCTTTGTAAATGAATTTTACCACTCATGAGAATGAGGGAGTACGTTCTCTCTCATTTAGCTAGACCTATGGATATTTCCTCCTTACTAATAGAACGATAATCATGATGATAGCACCTGTAATTTATTTTGATTAATTTTCTTTCTAATGAATCTTAAAATCAAAACAATTATTATGTAAAAAGAATGATGTTTACATCACAAATTTAGGAAGTTGAGAGGATTAGTAAATGAAAAATAAGTCCGCTATAGTGATAGCTCTATCTTTTGTTCTTGTTGGGATGATGTTCTTCCCTGTGGATACTCCGATGGTTTTTTCACCTGAAGAAACTCCACAAGTCCAACTACCTCTGCAAGAGGAAATCGTGGAAGCCGAAGAATTTGATGTCAATGGAAACCTGAAATCGAACATAAAGGAGAATCCGAGTTTTGAAGATTGGTCTGGGGATATGCCTTCAGGCTATGACTACCGAAGTGCATCATCACAGCGACATTACGAGTTTGACTATTCAGGACCTGGAATCACAGGGAACTATGGTGTATTGATGGAAACTGAGGCATCCACAATACATTCCGGATCGCTCAGAGTCCAGCAGCAATTGCCCGTTTCACCGTCAGCGTATATTGAGCCTGGCATCTCTTTGACTTTGGATTGGATTGTCTTGGAAAATTCCGCCTTTGACTCAGATGGTATTATCAGAATTCAACTTTACACCTGGGATGGTGCAGACAAGTATCGCAACTTTAACTATTTTCTTTCTACTAAGAATCCGTATGACAACGGAACACAGGGTGACCTGAAAGGTCTTCATCAACATGGGCGTATATAGCACCGGGGATATGTCCGGCCAGATAATCTCGGCGACCTTTTTCTGTATCTTCTA
>JABCTV010000264.1 GCA_018238205.1 Candidatus Thorarchaeota archaeon | reverse complement strand
GGAGAAGGAAAACATCAACGAGGATTTTTATCACTTAATGATAGTGTTCAAGCTCTTATGATTGCTGTAAATAATGAACCAAATCCTGGCAGAGTTCAAAGTTGGAATCAACTTTCAACTTGGCAATCTATGAATGATATTGCTGACATGGTTATAAATGTTGCTAAAAAATTTAACTTAAACGTTGAAAAAAGTTATATTAAATCTCCAAGAACTGAATTTACAGGATCTGTTGTCATCCCTATTTCATTCATATACACATCATAGATTGCGAACTTCTTTCCAATGATTGGAATCACCGTATTCTCAATCTCCTTCTTTCGTAGCTCAACAATTTTTGGGATAAGAACTGCGGCTGGAGTTTCAAGCATCTTTCCGATGTCAAGAAATACTGTTGTACCACCCGATTCGAATTGCTCGAGCAATATTTCAACAAGAGTGTGACGGAGAAAACTTTGAATGTCGACAAGGTCCGATTCTGGTGGGATGCCTTCTAAAGCTTCTAGAATATCATAGTCGCATCCATAGAGTTCTTCTAGTCCCATTCCTTCTAAGATGTCCCACCCAACTTCCAACCAGACATCATCTCCAACCGTTGCTCGCACTTCCCTAGCAAAAGTCAGGAATTCGCTGAATCCATATCGTTCGATAACACCAGCAGATTTAATCTGTGAAATTCGGTCGAATATTTCTTGAATACTAGTTTCGGTCAAGTCTTTGCATCCACTCACGAATTCAGGAGGAGGGGCGGTACAAAGCTACGTTTATTGTTATCTCTTCGTTGATTTTGTTTATTGGTATAATCGACAGTAACATAAGCAGGATTTTACTCGCTCTATCAAACTTGAGGCCACTCCATGGAAGACGGGTATGATCCAGAGCTACTGAAAGATGCTAATGTAGATAATAGCACAAAACCCGGTTTCCTTGGTTTAAGCTCCAATCTCTGGAGATTAGCTGCTGTTCTTGCCATTGCTCAATTTTCA
This sequence comes from Candidatus Thorarchaeota archaeon, assembly GCA_018238205.1. Lineage (GTDB taxonomy): Archaea > Asgardarchaeota > Thorarchaeia > Thorarchaeales > Thorarchaeaceae > SMTZ1-45. The sequence goes on along the minus strand of JABCTV010000264.1, from coordinate 2,610 downwards.
ACAGCACTATGGAAATGGGAGTTCTCTATCTTCCTTGAGGAATTTCTGCAACCTTGGCAGATGGGAGTGATATTTTCTACTGCTACATTCGCTGGTCTAATTGCAAGTATCTTCTCTGGATACCTCGCAGATTTCATTGGTCGAAAAAGAACAATTGCTCTGGGCTTCATTCCAATATCAATTGGTCTTCTCACCTTGTCCTATTTCCCTATTTGGCCATTCATTCCAATACAATATGGATTAGTTTGGTTCGGAATGAGCTCCTCCAGATTGATGTCGCGAGCTATTCCAGCAGATGAAATCGCTGCTGATGACGGATCGAAGCCTGCAAGGCGTTTGATGATGGTGATGATGCCACTCTGGTTTGTAGATGGGTTAGGACCTCTAGTAGGAACTATTCTCTTCAGTATGGGCTATCACTCAAGTGACCTTCATCTGATTGGTGGATTATTAGGCATTTTCACTTTTGCATCAGCAATGATATTAATCAAAGAGTCGTTGGGTTCTGAAATTATTAAGAAGGCGCGAGCCGGTCCTAAAATTACAATTCGAAATCTTGGTCGTTCATTTTGGTTGCTTGTAATAGGTATGATTGGATTCGTGTTCGCATGGACGATGGCCATCCCATTACTTGGGAACCTTTGTGTTGGGCCTTGGGGAGTTGATCGAATAACCTATGGTTTGACATGGAGCCTGTTTTCGATAGTGGCTGCAATAATTATGTATCCCGCCAGTATTCTTGCTGATAGAAATCTAAAGGCAACACTCGTTGCTGGAACCATTGGAACAGGTATTATCTTTCTGTGGTTTAGTCTTGGATCTGGTGCATTCATGATGTACCTGGTTAATTTCTTATGGGCAATCCCATTTGTATTGTATATTGGGGCTGAGGGAAGTCTCATTGTTCTTGTTGTATCTGAGGAAACCAAGGGACGCGCTTTGGGAACATACCAATTACTGATGGGAATTGTTGGAATGGTCGCCCAGTTAGTTGGAGTAATGATTTGGGAAATAACTGACAGTCTTCGCTTTGTCTACACCATATCTGGTATTACCATGCTTACGAGTTCAGTATTGCTTCTTGTACTTCTTATGTTCATTAAGATCCCTGAGAATTCTAATAAAGCTGAATCGTTGTAGCAGTCAGTATCACACTAAATGATGCCACATTGCTTTATCAATAATCAAGTACTTGAAAACAGGCGAGGCGTTGACAATGTCTGATGCAGCTCAAGATACTCAATGGATTCAGAAGGTTATGGATGTTGTTCATGATGGTATGATTGTCCTTCAGGATGAGGATATCGTTATGGCTAACGATGTGTTTTCTGATATGCTGGGTTACTCAAATAAAGAGGTCATTGATATTGCATTAGAGGACGTTGTTGATCCGTTATCACGAAAGAGAGATAGTGATCTTTTAGATAAGCTACTTTCTGGTGAAGTCATATCACAATTTGCTACACGCTTTATTTCTAAAAATGGTCAAACAGTCCATGTAGAGATTAAACCAACTACAGTGACATTTGAAGGAGCATCAGCGGTTCTAGCTTGTGTAAGAAATGTATCAATACAAATTGCACTTGAAACTGCAGTAACAGAGGCTGAGAACAGATTTGCTACTCTCTATGATATGTCTCCAGTAGCCTATTTCACTCTCAGCAAGGATGGTGGGATAGAACAGGTTAATGATGCTGCTGAAGAGCTTCTAGGTTGTGACGCGGAGGAGATAATTGGGAAGCCAATCTCTAACTTCCTTCCTGAACCTAAACCTGGTTACGATCCAGCGACTGAAATTGTACGAGAAGTCTTGCGTGGTAAGATCGTTAAGGGTCTTGAGATGAAGATGTTTTGTGGAAATGATAAAACAATCTGGGTAAGTGCATCATCTAGAGCTTTGTCATCTGGATCTGATAAACCTGTGAGTATTGGATTCACTGCTGTGGACATTACGAACCGACGTGCTATGGAGCAGAAGCTTCGAGCTGAGAGTGAACGAGCAAATCTGTACATGGAGGTTATGAGCAGTGAGCTCAATATGACTAATATGAATGTTCTATTTGCTCTAGAGGACCTCAGTATATCCTTAGAACTTCCTGAGCGTCTTAAGGGCTTACTAAGTGAAACAGCTTGGAGTCTTCGAAGCGCGGCCCGAATGATTGCAAATATGGGTGTACTGATGTCACTTCATCATGAACCACCTGCGAAGACTAAAACAAAGATACTTCCTCATTTCAATAAGGCAATACGAGAGGCGACTAGAGATTTCGAATGGAAGACCATAGATGTGAAATCGAATTTATCCGATTTGACCTTTGAAGTCAATGGTCATGCTTTCATTTGGTACATATTCTTCAATATCATTCATTATAGTGCGCGGTCCGATACTGACGATATAGTCAATCTAGAAATCAATGCAGAAATGACTGAAGCGGATGATATGCTTCGTATTGAATTTCTAGATAGAAGTCCTGGAATTCCTGATGAACAAAAATCACAGATATTTAGAAGAAACGGACGTGCAGATGATCGACTTGAAGGCAAAGGCCTTGGTCTCACTGTTGTTGACCGTTACATCTCAGACTTGGGCGGCCGAATTTGGGTTGAAGA
>JABCTV010000069.1 GCA_018238205.1 Candidatus Thorarchaeota archaeon | reverse complement strand
CTATAATGACAAGCCATTGAAGATTCAATATCTCGATGTCATTGTCAAGACTGCACTCTTAGAGCTAATCAAGTCATGCAAGGATGTTGCTGTTCATGCGAATATTCAGGTTTGTGATGCTTCCATCCTTTGCGATGAATATGTCGGCTATTTACTATCAAATATTCTTGACAATGCATGGTTACATAATATTCGTGATAATAAACGAGTGTGGGTAAAACTGAGTGAAGATAATGATGGGTATGTTCTTTGTATCAGCGATAATGGTCCTGGAATAACTTCTGAAACGAGAACAAAAGGAACACATCTTGAGGGAAGTAGTGCTGGTATTGGACTTTACATATGTCATGCTTTGATTGAGAAGTATCAGGGTCGGATACAGATAGTTGATCGAATAAAGAATCAGTCAGATCAAGGAACACAGGTTTCAGTCTGGTTTCCACGATTGGATTAATTGTAAAAAACCAAACCCGAAGTTATTCACCGCTGTATCTAGTATACACAGTTTCAGAAGGTGGGCCGCAAGGCCCCCCTTCTTACTCTCTTTCTTTAATTTTCATTCTTACTTGCTGTTCCCATTAGGTAACTACCAAAGCAAATAATCCAGATAAGAATGGGGTATATCGCCCAACGTTCTAAGGATCCCTTTGCTATTCCAAGAAATGTTTCTGTTGACCCAAATGGAAGACCCAAATACGGAAAGAAGACAAAAGCTGAGACAAGTGCCATCAGTCCAAGGGAAACAGAAATAATTGACATTGGTTTAGTCCAATGGGTATACGAGCTAATAGCTGCTAACGCACCAAACAAGATTGCCATTAGAGTGAATATGCTGTGCATCGGCTGTAGGTTTGCAGGAAATATACCAAGCCCCATCGCACCGATTCCACTGAGTGTTAAGAGAACTGAAAGAAGTCTTCTTCCTTGAGCTTTATACAAGAAGACTGTTCCTGCTACAATTAATGCTCCCATTATGAAGACTGAAACATTGTAGATGATTGCAGTGGGTCCAGTTCCAAGATCGCTCACATAGTCGATGCGACTACTATATCCATCATACCAGCCCTCTGCGACAAGCATGCCCAAGAACCACTGAATTCCTCCAATTAGGAATAAGCAGCCTGCTAATGTTGCTGGATCAAATCGTTTCGTTAATTTTGTTGGTGAAGTTATAGATTCTGACATTGTTAATCACGACTATTACCATCGATAGAATGAATATAAGACATCGACAAACTTTGAAACACATCGTAGTTTGCGATACAAACTTGTGAAAACAATGATATCAATCCTATTTCTTGAGAATATGTTTCAACGCAAATTGGGTCTCCCTAATGGGGGGTTTTTGAACTCATTTTCTGGAATGTTTTGAGGAGGTTAAGAAACACGTGGAGGAAGTTTGCTCTGCGGTTCAGACCCTTTTCGTTCTCTCTTACCACAACATACACAAGACCACAGACAGAGAGCAGGTAATCCTAGCAAGTAAATGAGGACAAACAAGCTAGTCGGAGAGGGCTGATAAGACCAGATACTGAAAGTGGCAATTATTGAAAATAATACTGCAATCACTAAGCAAGGATAGTAGTCTCCTGCAGCTCGACAGGGAATTGAGCAGTAGTTGCGCCTAAACATGCCTCCCACACACAAACGGTCGCCATAATCAGTAGGTTTTCCACACCAAGCACACCTCTGAGTTGTATCCCCATATCTTCCACGCTCAGAGTAATGCGGTGCATTAGAATATCTATCGTCTTCCACGCTATCAAACTCCATAACGACCTGCGATATCAATTATTATTCGGTGTGAAGCAAGATAAATATCTGCTAGCTACTGAATGCGATTACTCTTGATGAGCAGTATATCAAGCAACACTCAAATCTCAGAGTATCACTTTGTACTGGGTAAGAATTGCGATGCAGTATTGTAACTCTACCCACAGTAAGCTAATATTCGATAGTTGATGGATGTTAGCTGACGGTGATATAGTGCAGAGTCATGCAATCCAAGCCATCCTGATCACAGACAAGGGCGGAAGTCCACGCTTTTACATGCAACTAGACCCTAAAGCACTCAATATGGACCCAGTGATGGCATCAAGTTTCTTTGCAGCTATTGACATGTTCTCAAAAGAGGTCTTTGACCAAAAACATCCTATCTTTCAGGTTGACTATGGCTCTCGACTATTTACTCTAATCAAGGGAGTCAAAACGAATCTAATTATTGTCAGTGTACAGCGTCTGGGTCAGGACGCAATAGATGTCCTAGATTCACTCTTGGCTGAGTTCGAGCTTGATTGGCTTGAAATTGTAGATCCATTCGAATACAACTTTGACACATCTTTTGTTGACGTGTATATGGAATCTTTCGGTGAACGCGTCATGGAACGATTGTCCCTTCGACTCCTTGCTGATTCGTGGGTACCTTATTTCACTACAACTCCTGATAATATCAAGTCAGTGGATAGCATTCTACTTAGCTACATCAACGGTTCTAGTAATGTCAAAGAGATTGTTGAGGTGAGTAATTTATCACGACGAGAGGTTGTACTTGACCTCTCAAAACTATGGGCTCATCGAGTTGTACGATTTCGCAACATGTTGAGCTTTAGCGACTTTATGACTACAGGTACTCAATTCATTAGATATGTTCAAGCAACCTCCGATGAAACTAAGAATCTGCAAAGCCTTCATCCTGAAATGGCCGGAATCATTCCTCATCTTGCTGGTTTGATCGATGGACGTCGGACAGTTCGAGAAATACTGGCTGAGTTAGGAGCACGTCATGATGAGAGTGAGCTACTTCGCGCCTTGGATTACCTGATTGAAGTTGGTGTAATTGAAGCGCTCACACCTGAAAAGAGACGTATTCTTCTAGTGAAAGAAGCATTAGAGCTTGCACTTCGTGTTGCTGAAGGAACCTACAACGTGGTAGAGGCAACAAATGCACTGAGGTTAATATTGAAAGATAACAAGACGCCAGAGGTTCTAAGTCAACTCCAACTCAAAGACGATAAATGGGTTGTCGATTTCGATTTTAAGATACTAGAAGGTCTAGATCGGCGAAGACTGATGCTTCTTTATGGAGAATGGATGAAGATACTCGCTCAATTTGTTCAGGTTCTAAATCCTTCAAAACTTGACCTCTATATTAGGAACCTGACCACGGTCTTTGCACAAAGAATTGTCAAACGATACTCTGCGATGGATTTGAGGGGCTTTGAAGAATTTTCATATTGGCTTGAGATTTTGAGCACACCAACAAAACCCCATGTAGGACCAGTTGAAACCAGCTATCTCCAGATAACTTGGTCAAATGCAATGGAAGAACTAGCATATCTTCTTGTGACAAGAGGTCATATTATCTACAAGTCAGAAAGCATAACGCAGATTCGCTCAGCTTCTGGGACTCCCCTGATTGATCTTCTCCCTGAAGAATGGGTTGGCCGTGACCATGTTGAAACTTTTGAGCGTGTAATGCTTGAATATTCAAAGCTTGGACCTGCTGCAAATCTAACTCTTCTTCTTCTTGCAACACAACGTGCAATCCTACTCCCACAAGAGCTGATTATCTGAACGGTCTTCATCTGAAGAACTATTATCTTCTAATGCTGATAAAAACAAGTAACTAGGTGACCGTCTATGAGCCCCACATATTTATTGAAAATTGTTACAGTTGGAGCCGCCTCTGTTGGAAAGACTAGCATAATTATCAGATATTCCACAGGGAATTTTCGCGAGCACTATTCTCCTACGCTTGGAGTGGGATTTGCTTACAAAAAGATGAAAGTGGATGAAAACAATGTGAACATACAAATCTGGGATTTAGGGTCTCAAGACTTTTTAGAACGTACTCGAGCGAATTACTACCTGGGGGCTCAAGGTGTTATTTTCATGTATGATGTAACCTCTTGGGAATCATTCAACGAAGTCATTGAATGGAAGAATGAAGTTGATCGAAATTTGGATGATTACAGAGCGCTTCTTCTTGCTAACAAGACGGACCTCGTCATGGACCGTGTTGTTTCTCCAGAGGATGGTCAACGAGTGGCTGATGAGTTAGGGATTCCTCATATCGAGGTTTCTGTTAGACTTGATAAGAATGTGAATGATGCATTTGAGATGATTGCAAGGAATATAATCAACTCCTTTAGCTAACTTATTCGCGGCAAATTCAAAGAATTCTAACTAGATGTAGAGAACATCTTCAATTCCTGTTGTCAAGCGCTTTGCTTTGCCTTTTGTTACCGCAAAGTCATTTTCGATGCGAACTCCGCCGATTCCTTCCAGATAAACACCAGGTTCAATTGCCATGACATGTCCTTCTAAGTAACTATCTTCACGACTGTATGTGCTTGGTAGTTCATGTACTTCTAGACCTATACCATGACCGAGACCATGAGTCATACCATCCTTTGCATCTGGATTAAGTCTGCGTGAGTCAAAACCATGTTTCTTCAGAGTGTTGAAGCATGCCATATTGACATCATCAATGATTGCACCATCTGTTAGAGCATCAACGGTGGTATTTACAGCATCTTCTACAGCTTCAAACATCTCACGAACTCTCTTGGGAACAGGACCTTTCACAAAGGTTCGCGTGACATCAGCGATATAGCGTTCCTGTTTGAGTCGTGGGAATACATCAAGAATTATTGGAACCTCACTCTTGAGCTTGTCATCGGCCAGTCCCAGATAATGCCAGTCGAAGCCTTTCTCTCCAACTGCAGCAATTGAGTCCTCTGCAGACTCAGCACCCTTGTCAAGTAAGAAATGGTCCAGGGCCAATTTCAATTTTCCAACAGTGAAAGGTTTTCCATTATGCATCAGAACCTTGTTTGCACCGATATCGCAATTTTTCACCATCTCAATAATTTGAGTGATTGCATCAGTTGTAGCATCTCCCGCTTTCTTGATTATCTCAATTTCCTTTGTTGACTTGGTGGCACGAGCTTCTGACACAATATCTCGAACTACTTTGATATCGTAACCCATTCCTTGAAGCATTACGAGAAGACTTGCTGGAAATTCATCAGGGACTCCAAGTACCTTTCCGGAGAATTGTTTTTTCAAGAGGTCATCATAAGCTCGGTCTAGATTGTCATGGATTTTCTTATTCTCTTTGAGAAGATTGAGATAAATTTCAGAGAGGTCATGAGTATGTTTAATGAAACTCTCTTTCTTAACTCGTTCAAGAGCAAGGAATGCAGACGCTACTAGTGGCTCTTCACCCTTATTTTTTAGGTAGATTATATTGTCAGATGATCGGAAACCAGTCAACCAGTATACGTTGGGGTTATCGAATGCACTCCCGTTTGTTAGTAGTGCATCTATTCCATACTTTTCCATGAGTGGATCTAGGTCTTTCTGCATATTATCCGCCTGCAAAAAATCAAAACGTACCTTCCTGTAAAAGGCTTCTGTCTAATCTTGAAGATACGGCATCATCCTTGTTTCTACATCCAATCGTGAAGGCATATTGTATGGTCCAATTGTTTCTACATTGAATGACGAACATGTGGCAGCAAAAAGTCCCGCTCTTTTCAGGTTAGATGATTTCATGTATTCAAGTAGAAAACCGATTGCATAGACATCTCCACAACCAGTACTATCAACCTGAGCATTTGCACTAACAAGTGGTATGGTAATTTGTGAATCTCTTGTATAGATGATTGAGCCTTTCGTGTCGTGGGTGACCAAAACTATTCTCGGCCCTAGGTTGAGTATTTGAGAGGCTGCAGAGAGTTCAGACTCCGCATCAACAGACATCTTCAATTCTGATTCATTGAACTTTACTACATCTACAAGCCCAAGTATCTCATCTCGCTCAATCCAGTTTCTGGGAATTACCATACCACTACTATCGATTGAACGAACGTAACCTTGAACATCAATTGAAGTTACTTTAGCATTTGACCGAGCTAGTCTGATGCAATCGATGTCAATTTCACTCGCAGTCAATGGCGAGAAATGGATAATATTCGCATCAAGATGAAGATCGGAAAAATCAGCAGGTGTTATTGGTTCTGCAAGTGCTTCCACCATTTGCACACGATTCCCCTTAGTATCATACTTGTTCACAAATCTCGTAGATTCTGAGCCTGATTTCCGAAGTCCTGTTAGAACAAGACCTGATGATTTCAAAGTCTTCCAATACTCTTGTTCAAAATCTTCTCCTACACTGGAGATGATTCCTGCATCAAAAGCGTTGAGAGAAGGTGCAAGCATTGCATAAGCTGTTCCCCCTCCCAATGCTTCACTCTTGGTTTCTGGTGTGATTATTAGGTCTCTACTGAGATGTCCAACAACCACTATATCCATTGACCGCACCTATCGTATACGAATAATGCATCACGATTCAAGTTTCCCTTTAACTTCTATGTCGGAAGCTACTACAGGTCACAAGGGAACTATTTTAATCGAAAGTCTGTAACTTACACGATTGAGTGTGAAAACTTGGCTCGGGTCTTAGTGAAATTCTTTGCAACTGTCAGGGAAGTAACCGGTGTAAAGAATATCGAGATGGATGCAGACACTATCGGCCAATTATTGGATAATTTGCAGGAAACTTTTGGAGAGCGATTCACACAGACAGTTATCAATCCAGATACTGGAAAATTGAAACAATTCTTTTCATGCATGATTAATGGAAAACGGATTGAGCTATTGGATGGCTATGATACAAAATTAGTAGATAATGATGCAGTAGCTCTATTCCCACCTGTAGGAGGCGGATAAAATGAGTAGCTCACTCACTTCAAAACATCGGAAACTGGCTGATAGAGGAATGGTAGATCTTGTAGTACGAAATGCTCGCCTGCTTCTTGAATCTGGGCTTGTTAGTGGTGGAATTGGTGTTAATAACGGCCTATTCTCAATTATTGCCTCTGATGAGCATCTTCCAGACGCAGAAACCGTGATTGATGCCGGTAACAAGATACTGATGCCTGGACTTATTGATTCTCATGCCCACATAGATGATCCAAACATGCAATCACATGAAAGTTTTTCATCCGGGTCCCGTGCAGCTGCAGGTGGCGGAGTCACAACATTCATCGATATGCCCTTGACGAATCAAGTAGATACTATCAAGGCTTGTGAGGAAAAAATAGAGATTGGTGAATCCAAATCAATTGTTGATTTTGCTTTTTATGCAGGAATGATGAATGCTCAGAACATCTCAAATATTCCTTCATTAGTTGAGAAAGGAGTAGCAGCGTTCAAAGCCTTCACCTGTGAACCTTATGAAGCGAATACCGGTGTAATCACAAAATGTCTTAGTGAGGTTTCGGAGGTTGGTGGGCATGTCACTATCCATTCAGAAGACCAAGGAATACTTGACGAGTTCAAGAAAGAAATGGAAGGTGAGTGGGACGCTCCTATCAGCCACTCTTTGGCTCGTCCCAATATTGCTGAACAGCTTGCTATAAGACAAAACATGTCTATTGCATCTCAAACCGGAGGACATTTGCACATTGCCCATGTCACAACTCGAGAGGGCATGACTGAGATTGAGCGGGGTAAACTTCGAGGAGTTATGGTAACAACTGAAGTTTGTCCCCATCATCTTGCATTCTTTAGAGATGAGATGAATCGCTTGGGTCCCAAGAGTAAGATGAATCCGCCATTGAGGTCTAAAGAGGATCGAGCAGCACTATGGTCTGCACTCTTGCGTGGAATGATTGACATTACAGTTAGTGATCATGCTCCATGTCCTATTGAGAAAAAGGATGCTGGAAGAGATGATATTCGAGAAGCATGGTCTGGAGTAGACGGAATTCAGATGATACTTAGAGTACTTCTCTCTGAGGGAATCAATAAGGGTAGACTATCATTCTCAAGACTACTACGCGTGAGTTCTAGAAATCCAGCACGAATATTCGGTCTTTATCCAAAGAAGGGCGTGATCAGGATAGGGTCGGATGCAGATTTTGTTATTATTGATTATACAAAGGAAGAGAAGATTACACCTGATATGATGTTATCCAAGTGTGAATGGACACTCTATGATGGAATGACAATGAAAGGTACTCCACAAATGACCTTTGTCCGTGGGCTGAAAGTATACGAAGATGGTATGATCTTGGCTAAACCCGGACACGGAAAATTCCAGGCTATGGGAAGTGGAAACAAACCATTAGGAGATTGAAATATGACAGAACTCAAATTTGTATTCGGCGACCCTGATATTTGCTCGGGTTGCATGATCTGTGTTAATGTGTGTAGTATGTTCTATTCCAAAGTGATTGGTCCAACACGATCAAGAGTACGAGTGGTTAGACTTGAGCCAGCTCTTGATTTCGCATTGTTCTGCAGAAACTGTGAGGATGCGCCGTGTATCGAAGCATGTCCCGAGGGCGCACTGAGCCGAACCTCAAAGGGAATAGTGATTGTAAATAATAGGAAGTGCAATGGTACTGGGGCATGTGTAGAAGCTTGTCCGTATAATGCAATACACATCCATCCTGATACTGGGAAAGCTATCAAATGTATCCAGTGTGGGCAGTGTGTAGACCGCTGTCCGGCAGATGCAATCTTCATGACCACTACAGCAGATCTGGCAAAGCGCGATAAAGATGGACGAATGATGACGCTCCATGAGAAGCACAAAGAGGAACTTTATCCTAAGGAGGCGAAGAACTGATGTTTGGTGTTGGTGGCGAAATACTCTGGGTCGATATGACGAAAAGTAAAATCGAGAAGGTGCCCATTGATGAAGAATTAGTGAGCAAATACCTTCTTGGTGCTGGATACCTCTCAAAGATCCTCTATGATATGATTCCTGCAGGAACTGATCCTCTGGGCAAGAAAAACATCCTTGGAATTGCAACAGGTCTACTCACAGGTTCAATGTTCCCTCAAGCTTCAAGACACGTTGTAGCTGCGCTTTCTCCTCTCACAGATGTCTGGGGTGAGAGTCATGCGGCGGGTTTCTTTGGAGCTGAACTGAAGTTTGCAGGATATGATGCTATTATGTTCACAGGGGCATCATCAGATCCTCTCTATCTGAACATAGAGGATTCCAAAGTTGAACTCCTCGATGCTTCACACTTGTGGGGTAAGGATGTCTTTGAGACCGATGATATTTTGCGTAAGGATCACGATAGGCAATTCAGAACTCTTTCAATTGGACAGGCTGGAGAGAATCTCGTCCGTTTTTCCGCCATTATGAATGATCGCGACCGAGCATCTGCACGATCCGGTCTAGGAGCAGTCATGGGCTCAAAGAAAATAAAGGCGGTTTCAGTCAAGGGAACAGGTAAGTTAGAAGTTGCAGACCCAAAGAACTACCTCAAACAGATGGATATTTTCTACGAGCGAATGATGGCTAATCCCTTCACGCCTGGTCGAGTGAAGTACGGCACAACAAGTCTTGTTGAAATGATGCAGCACATTGGAAGACTTCCTAGCTACAATATGAAGCAGGGTGTGTTTGATGGATATGAGAAGATCAGTGGTGAAGCTATCAATGAAAAGTATCTGGTAAAGGCCCGTGCAGACTTCTCCTGCCTACAGCGGTGTGGCAGATACACAGCTGTCAGAAAAGGACCGTATGCTTTCGAGGGTGGCGCACCTGAGTTTGAAACCCAATCTTCTATGGGGTCTCGATGCGGAAATGATAATCTAGAATCCGTTCTCTTTGGTCATCATCTGGCTAATCAATATGGAATGGATACAATCTCTTTGGGTGGAACTATTTCATGGGCTATGGAAGCATGGGATGAAGGTCTCCTTACAGCTGAAGATACAGGTGGTATAGACCTGAGCTGGGGAAATGCTGAAACAATTATCAAACTAACAAAGATGATTGCTCTACGACAAGGATTCGGAGATGTTTTGGCTGATGGGAGTGCAGCAGCTGCAGAGAGAATAGGTCGAGGCACAGAAAAATTCGTTATGACTGTGAAGAAGCAAGAAATAGCAGGTCAAGAACCTAGAGCACAGAAATCCATGGGGTTAGCAGCAGTGACCGCAGCTCGGGGCGCAGACCATCTCTATGCGTTCCCAGTCCTTGATGAGGCTGGGTTTGATAAAGAAATCAAGGAACGATTTGGTGAGCAATACCTGCCTGAGATGGCGGATAGACTAAGTCCAAAGTACAAGGGTATTATGGTTAAGGAGTGCGAGGACTTCATGGTCATGGTTGAGAGTGTAGGTCTCTGCAAGTATGGAACACAGATTCCGCCTGAGTTCTATTATGATGATATTGCACTTACTTTGAAGATACACAATGGGTTGGACTTTACTGGGGACCAACTGCAAGAGATTGGTGAGCGTATCGTGAATCTCAATCGTCTGTTCAACGCTCGATTTGGAGTCACTAGGAAAGATGATTGTCTTCCTGATCGTCTAACAAAAGAAAAGGCACCTCTGGGTCCATCTGCAGGAGAGGTTGTAGAACTTGACCAGATGCTCACTGAATATTATGATGTGAGAGGATGGGACCAAGAAACTGGATTACCTCTGAAAGAAACTCTTGAACGACTTGGATTGGATCATGAATAGAGCTTAACCTACTCCCATTCATCCATATCTGGAGTCTTGACCTCTAGGTCTGCAACAGCAAAATCAAGTTGGTTCTTATCGCAGAAGTTGATGATCTTGACCATTAAGCGAAGGTCCAAAGAGTAGACCAGTTGACCGGTTGCTGCAGAGCATCGGACCTCAAGGGTCTTGTCTTTCTCACTGAGAATCTCTGCTTCAAATTCATTTCCAAGGACCTCTTGTCCAATTTTCAAGACTGCAGCTCGTATTTCTGCTGCTTGCATATTGAACTGGTATCCAAAACGCGGCGCGAATGTGTAAACCCTGCGGCTGTAGACCTCACTCATTATTCAGTCCTCTAATCACAAGATGCACACACATTCGTAATAGTGTCCTTAATGCCATCTACCTTACGGAGTTCGTTGACGACAAAGGAGCTCAAAGCTTCTGGAGTTTTAAAGGCACACTTGATAAGAAGATCATAAGCTCCGTAGATAAGATAGGCCTCTTCGACCTCATCCAGAGCCCGAATCTCTTCCACTATATTTCTCGACTTAGTCGACTCTACCTTGGCCATGATGAACGCAACTATCAATGACATCCCACCATTGGTTCTGGTCTTAATCTCTACTAACTGTTTCATAAATGTTCCCCAAGCTACCACATTTTCGCAGTGTTGCACAACCGCTCCATCAAATTTGAACGGGAACCTTAATAGCCTCGAATTCATCGCCTCCAACTTATCAACTGAGGTCTGTGCTTGTCTACAACAGGTTCTAAATCCAAAACCGCGGGAAAGACGAAGCCAAAGCCAAAGCCAAAGACGAAGGCAAAGGGTAAGAAAGAATCCTTCGAACCACGTATTCTGGCGTTCTGTTGCAATTGGTGCAGCTACGCTGGGGCTGATTTGGCTGGCACTTCCCGAATGCAGATGCCGCCAAATCTTAGAGTCATTAGAGTCAACTGTACCGGACGTATTGATCCTCTATTTATTCTGCAGGCCTTGGAAGCAGGTGCAGATGGTGTCCTAGTCAGCGGATGTCACGAGGGCGATTGCCACTATGTGACTGGTAATATATTTTCCAAAAAGCGATTTATGTTCTTCAAAAAGATTCTAGCTGAATTCGGGCTAGGAAACCGTGTGGATTTCGTTCATGTGTCGGCAGCAGAGGGTGACAAGTGGGCGTCAATAAATAAGGAATTTGTAAAGAGAATCAAGAAATTAGGTCCAACACCATTGAAAAATGTCACAGATCTCACTGACATCTCTATAGATGATGACCACACACGAAAGGGTCGTATTCATGAGATATTAGTTTCACTTAGTAATCAATTGGGATATGAACCAAAAAAGCCACTGCATTTTGATCCTGACGAGGTTGTCGAGGGGTATGGATTCCCAAAGAGAGACCCTGACAAGTGTATTGGCTGCTATGCATGCTATAACGTCTGCCCAGAGGATGCCATTAAGATTGAAGATATTCAGAATAAGCGAAGATATGGAACCTTACATGCCCAATGCCTTGTCTGTAAAGAATGTGAAAAGGTCTGCCCACAAGAGGCAATAGTGATCGCTCCCGGCTTTGAACTTCTGTCATTTCTATTAAACGAACCACTATGGGAATTCGATCTTCCCATGCAGAAGTGCTCTGAGTGTGGTGAATACTTCAATCCAAAGCCATTCTGTGATAATCTTGAGAAAAAAATCTCGGAGATGAAAGCAGAACAAACTCTTGAAGAACTCAATCTTCCATTCAAACCCTACACGACCTGTTCAACATGCAAAAGAAAGAAGCTCGCACAAGTTGTAGCTGAGGTAGCGCATCCAGCATTGAAACGAATGAAATGAGGGAGAAAAATGTCAAAAAATGTTTTCTTGATTATGAATCGTTGCTTGGGCTGTGAAGAGTGTGTTGAGGCCTGTAAGAGAGAGAATGGTACGTCACTATGTTTTGTCGATAGTTATCATGGAGTTCCTGTTTCATTCCGATGTGCACATTGTGAGGATCCACCCTGCCAGAAGGTCTGTCCATCTGAGGCTATTGAGATTAAGGAAGGTATCGTAGTGATTGATGCAGAGAAATGCATTGGATGTCGCTCCTGTGAATTCATATGTCCTTGGGGTGTACCTATCTATAGAGAAGACCTTCGTAAGGTTGTCAAATGTGATATGTGTCTGTCTAGACAGAAGCTCGGTAAGGTTCCTGCATGTGTTGAAACTTGTCCCACGCAGGCACTTGTCTTTGGAAGTCGTGAGGAGTTCTCCGAGGATTATCATGAAACAACAGAGAAACGGATTGAGAAGGCCGGAGGACATGTTAGTAAAATCGTCTTACCACAGGAGGGCTAAAAATGGTCTGTGCTGTTGAAGCTGTGCCATACGAGAAAATTAAAGCACAGTTCAAGAAAGGAGAGAGGATTTCTATTGTCACCTGTAATACCTGCACACGATCACAGGATGCAGGAGGAGCCAAGTTGATGGAGGAAATTGCAGGTCTTCTTGTGAAAGAAGTCGGCGTCGATATTGTAGAAGAGATTGTATTAACAACAGGATGCAATTCAGACTATTATGACCATGCAGATCCTACTGATCAGGTCGATAAGATTCTCTGTCTAGGTTGTTGGGCCGGGTGGACTGTTATCAAGAACAAGTTCCCGAATATTCCCGTAGTTGCAGGTGTTAAGACCGTGGGGATACCTGCTCATTCGGATATGCTAAAGGTTGTTGCTCCAGAGGGGGTCGAACTATGATAGTTGTGCTACGTAGTATGGACTACGAACAACTCAAGGAACATATCGTTGAAGCTGACCGGATAATTCTGTGGTCATGTAACGACTGTACAAAATACTCCAATCTTGGTGGACGCGAGAATCTCGAAGCTCTGGCCAAAGCACTTGAGAAAGACGGATACAACGTTATTCATCAGGAGATAATTGGAGTGGGTTGTCAACCACCACTCATCCGCCTTCGTACTAAACACCCTGCTACTAAAGAAATCTTTGAAGAGGCTACAGTCCTCATTGTGCTGGCATGTACTGATGGATTCCTTAAGACGCAACGGGTCTTCAAGAAGATGAGGACCATTCAAGTTGGAGAGAGTGTCGGTCTTGGAGTGTATTCAAAGGCTGAGGGAATGAGGTTGGTTATTCCACTTGAGGAAACCGGATTACCTCCCTCTATAGAAGGATACACACTGGAAGAAGCAGCTGAAAAACTAGGGAAGAAAGCCGGACCGATTGTTTAGACCTTCATCGTAGATCTTTGAGGATATGATTCATGAAAGTTTGAAGCTACCAGATCCCATGATAAAATAGGTCCGAATCATTTCTATCAATGAAACCTAAGTTTATACCTGGTTCCAGTTACATCAATGTCTTCAACATTGTCAGAAACAACAAGATGAATTCCACGAAGTGATGCAATACCCCGAATAAGAATTACACCAAGACCGACCAAAGGCTGGTCTGGTTTTGAAAGAGCATTAGGCGAATTCAAGAATGTCTTGATATGTTCTGGTAATCCATTGCCTCTATCACTGATTTCCAATTCAATTCCACTATTATTATCAGAACTCTTTCCTTGAATGGACAGAGAGGGACTACCATGTTTGAATGCATTGTCAAAGATATTCCAAAGGAGTTCATCAATCAATCTCGATTTTTCCACCATAAGATCAACTGGTAACTGAATCTGAATCTGTTCAGGTGTAAGGTTGTACTCCATCATTACTCGGTCCTTCGCTTTATTCACAACCGATGATAATGGAATTTTCTCGTAGGTGCTGCTTTCTCGATTGAGAGATACCGAGATATCCCGCATCTCATCCACAAACTGTCCTGCTTCTGCTAGTACTTCTGTTGCAATGGTTATCCAGTGGCTTTCCATGACGTCATTAATTTCAGTCAGTTCTAAAGCATGATGAGCGGTCTGGATATAGTTTCTGATATCATGCTGAATTAAGCCTGAGAGAATCTGTGAAATATTATACTGTGTTTCAAGATTATTAGTTACAGTTCTTGTAAACAGGGTAAGCATCGAAGAAGCTGTAACAATGACACCTATCGACTGAATAAGAATAACCCATGGAAACAATTCAGGAAAGAGAATTGTTAGAGGAAAGATTAGCCAAGATGCAGCTAATGTAATCAAACCACTAAACAGCCACCATTTTGATGAATCCCCTACATTTTCTAAACCAATGACGGTTCTTGAAGCGAGAATACAGACAGCAGCGATGTGAAATCCAAGAGGGGCGAAGATATACTGATATTGAATTTGAAAGATTATACCAAGTATCAAGTAACAGGTTAAGAAGACACTTCCGATCACATA
>JABCTV010000263.1 GCA_018238205.1 Candidatus Thorarchaeota archaeon | reverse complement strand
TGAAAGCAGCATCACAATGCGTTTTGCTTCTTCCTTGCTCAAATTAAAGTGCCTTTGGGCCTCACTAACAGAATCGTGAATATACTTGTTCCTGATTACGTATGCCTTCTTGGCAAGTCTAATTGCCTTTTCCAATTCATGAGGATTCATCCTGACATCTCTAGGCTGGACCATAGTGCTTAGTACTTCTATGCGCTCCGAAATTTTCCCAGTTCTAGTTGCTGCCTTAAGCATCGTTTCAAATGCAGTCCAAATCTCCACTATTGCGCGATAGATGTACCCGCTCTCAAGATCCAATCTTGCTCTTTGTATATGCTCCAATCGCTTGCTAAACATACTTCTTGTAGATGCTGACCTACTCGGTTCCGTCTTGGATTTCAGCTTCTTTGTTTCTGGGATTGTTGGTTGGTCAAAGGCAGATCTATATTTTGGCTTTCCACGAGTGTTTATAGTTGGCTCTCTGGCTTTTGGAGGTGGTTGCGAGTCTCTTCTTGCTGGCTTGGTAGCTGTTCTCTTTGATTTGATTGAGTCCCTTACTCCTCCATAGCCTCTGCAAAGCGAATAACAGGCAAGATAGCTTAGTATAGAAATGACCATGGAACAACCTGCTGGACTGAGTAGAACGAGGATAAAGAAGAATAGTCCGGCTAGAAATCCGATAAGACAAACAATTGCGACCAACCCGTCTTCGGCATATGGGCTTCTGTTCATGTACATATAATAGGTAACTGCGAAGCTCCCGAACGATAATGGATACCTGTAGCCATTAGGAAAGAAGAGAACCTGGACGAGTGTAGCTGTTCCAACTAGGAAAGCCACGATTATTGATACTAAAAGGACATCTTTGAGTGCGACCAATCGACATTCCCTCAAAGTATTAGCAATATGATAAAGACTACCACAGCTAGTACCGAAGACACAAAGAGTCCTGTGCTTTCACTGTCCCAGTCCCACGAATACCCACTAGCATTTGAACCTGTTGCACAGGCCCCAATAAACAGGACAAGTCCTGCGATGAAAAGAGATATGCCAATGTCCATAGTTATTCCTGTCTTCTGCACAAGTATTAGATTTAAGAGAATCTTGTGGATGTTGGTGTGTATCGGTTAGTACGCTAAAGTCGTTTTGATTATCCCTTGTATACCTGAGTCTTATTGTCCTGTTCTTTGAAGATAGTCACATACACTTTCTGTGTATTCTCATCAAACACTGCTGAGGATAATGCTTGGGCGAATTTTATCGCCTCAGCTCGGGTATAGGCCAATCGAACCGTCTTCTGATTTTCAAGCGCGCGACACATATATGCCATGGCATATCCAACATATTCTCCCTTTACCATCACATCAACTCAATTGGGTTTACTCTTTGCTAAACAGAGTATTGCATATGCGTCCATTGTATTTGAGAGTATTAAAGGTGGATAGTCTGGGATAGAGGGTGGTCGATTATGATACTCGCTCTAAGTTGTAGACTCTAACAGATCAATGAAAGGAATTACGTCTTTCCTTGCTGGTTTGCTAATTCAACCTCTTAGCATAGGACCTGCACCAAGATTATCTAAAAAGAACTGTAAGTAGAGTTACTATGTTCCTCAACTCAAACTTGAGGTTTTGGAATTCTCTGGGCATTCCTTGGTGTATTACCGTGCAACTCGACTTCTGTGCTCATCTTCATGCAGAAGGATTGTTTCAAGAGTCGCCAGCGTTACTAGGGCAGCCTGCAGAGATGACCTAATGCCAAACATCCCCAATGCAAAGGTTCTCAATCGGTTCGCAAGGCAAGTCCCTGAACTCAGAAACGCACTAAGAGGGGCAAGAATGGAACTAGAGCCCACGATGACCCCGCCATTCGAGATGCTAATCAGGTCAATCGTCTACCAGCAGTTGTCAGGAAAAGCCGCACGAACAATCCACGACCGAATGCTCGCACTCATTGGCAACCTGACCCCCAAGTCCGTTCTCGCGAAGACGCAAGAAGAGCTTCGAAGCGTGGGTCTCTCCAGGCAGAAGGCGTCCTACCTCCACAACATTGCTGAAGCGTTTGACAAGAAGGGGTTCCTTGAGAAGTACAAGAACGCTGAATCACTTGACGGACTGTCATCAGATGAAATCGTCAAGCTCTTTGTTGACATCAAGGGCGTGGGCGAGTGGACCGTGCAGATGTACCTGATATTCGCGCTCGGGCGACTTGATGTGCTGGCTCCAAATGACCTTGGTGTACGCAAGGGGGTCATGAAGCTCTATGGACTGGAGGAGATGCCAACCCCGTTACAGGTCAAGAGTTTGGCGGAGAAATGGCATCCATTGGAAACCGTTGGCACAGTTCTTGCTTGGCGCGTGCTGGAGTCTGAGTAGGTCGTTATTGGCCCCAGCAATCCGGCACACAGGTAACTAACATGTTGTTCAGGCGTCGGGAGTTTCTTGACAGACATACGCACACATCATGAGTGTCGTGAAACCTGATGGCTGGAAAGAATCAGCTAGCGGGATAATCAGTCCGGGATATCCATTTCGATACATCTTCTTCTAATTTCCTGAGTTCTGCTTCTCTGATATACGCTCCCTTGATACGATCATTGAGGGCAGCACCAGAGAGTTTCATAGTAATTGCAAATCCAAGTATTCGTGCTACGAGCGAAAGCAATTGGTCAACCAATTTGTTGTCTTTCTTTTTGATACTACCCCCATGTACAATTCCATTTCTAATTCGATAGGACTTCTCTAAGATTCCAAGAGATACTTCACGGACTCCAGATTCTAGTCCTAATAGAAAGGATGAAAGAAAAGTAACTTTGAAGCCCATAGCCTGAAACAACGTTTCTAATGATATAATGAGGTCCACAAGTTGGTCTTCAGGATCTTCAGAGCAAAGAGCAACATTAAATCGTCTAATAGCTCGATTTAGTCGGCGATTCTTCTTGATGCTCCTGAAATTTGTCCACAGAGGATTGAACATTCTAACGTTTTCCTTCGTAAACATGAAGTCCTTTTTGCATCTACCGAAGTATGTCGGAAATACTTCTGTAGGAGCAATGATCTGTGTTCGAATCATCATCTTATCCGGGAGTAAGGTGTAGTGAATGATTTGAATCCCAACAGCTGAGGGTTCAATGATGCGTAGCATAGAGATCAGGTTCGCAAGGTCCTCTCTAGGTTGATATTCGATTGCAAGTGTTGCACTAGGTACCTCATTCTCTGTTTCATTCTTCCGGGAAAATTTGCCAACAGATACTCCAGGCACTGTTTCGACAATGTATTTGGGGTTTGAAAAATGGCCAACAAACATTGGTTCTTGTCTTGTATACGCTTCTTCGAAGAGATTCACCTTTCTTATTCTATATCCTCCATCTATTACAATCGGCTCATCCTGTAAATCGAAGGCGTAGAGATATGCATAAGCTCTTTCATGTCTGGGAAAATCCTCAATTGCAGATCTCAATCGAAGGAATCCAGGTAGTTCTTTGTTTAGGCTGAAACTAGCGATTTCCTTCGAGTTTAGACTTTCCATAATGGTTTTAAAAGCGATTTCAGCGACTGTCTTCTTCTCCAAAACATCCATGAGTGCGAAAAGAGCACGGAATTCAGACTCATCAGCAATTTCAAGGAGATCATCATAGAAAACTGAGAATTCCTTTTCGCCA
>JABCTV010000262.1 GCA_018238205.1 Candidatus Thorarchaeota archaeon | reverse complement strand
AAGCATGACACTTTGGGATGGATAGAGGTTGCACCAGGGGGAATATTCAGACCAGAAGTCACTCGCCCTCTAGGAATAAAAGATTCAGTTCTCGCATGGGGTATTGGATCTGGACGATTGTATATGGCAGCCATGGGTATTGGGGATATCAGAGACCTCTATTCTCGAGATTTGAAATGGCTAAGGAGAAAATACTTCGTGAGGTGATATCAATGATAGTTACAGTAAACAAAAAAGAACTCATGAAGATTATCGGGAAGACACTATCACTGAAGAAACTAGAGGATACTCTATTTCTCATGAAGGCAGAGATTGAACGAATTGATGGAAATGAGATTCAGATTGAGATCAACCCCGATAGGCAAGATATGCTCTCTCCTGAGGGGATTGCCAGAGCCATCAGGGCGTTCCTAGAGATTGAACCGGGACTGAAAGAATTCCCTATTAAGAAGTCGGGCAAGAAAATCATTGTCAGTAAGGGTCTCGAGAAGATTCGTAGATACATTTCATGTGGAATAGTTCGTGATGTTGAGATTAACGACGAACTCATCAAAGACTACATGCAATTACAAGACGCCTTGACTGCGACACATGGTAGGAATAGGAGAAAAGCAAGTATCGGACTCTATGTCTTTGATGATATCAAATTCCCAATTCACTATACTCTCGAAAAACCTGAGAGGATATCCTTTGAACCCCTCGGTCACGAAGATGTGATGGATGGAAAAACAATTTTTGAACAACATGAGAAAGGTATCGAATTTGGTCAAATTATAGGTAAATTCCCAAAGTGGCCACTTCTAATTGATTCAGACGATAATGTATTGAGCCTACCGCCAATCATAAACAGTAACACACTTGGAAAAATAACTGAAGAAACATCGAATATCTTCGTTGAAGTGACTGGAACACATCTACCTACAGTGAATCAAGCACTGAATATTATGGTCACGTCTCTAGTACAAAGAAAAGGCAGTATTGAATCACTCTCTATAGTGTATCCAGACGGAACAATTGACATCACTCCAGACCTACGACCTCAAAGAATTACTGTGACAAAACAAGAAGTTGAGGAATTATTAGGATTGGAACTTGATGATGCCGAGATTCTAAAAAGCATGAGAAAGGTTGGATATAATGCCACAATCAAGGGCAAGAAAATTTCTGTCGACGCTCCAGCTTATAGAACTGATATTCTCCATCCAGTAGATGTTATAGAGGATTTAGCAATTGGATATGGATTTGACAGAATCATTCCGACAATGCCGTCTACAATGACTCAAGGCAAGCTCCAATGCATCACACGTCTAAAGAACAAGGTAAGAGACCTCATGGTGGGAATGGAGTACCAAGAAATCCTCAGTTACATAATGACATCACCTACAACTCTGACAGAAAAGGTCCTGAGAGAAGAGCCAGTGGTAGTAACAACTAATCCGAGAAGTAAGGATTATTCGGTTCTTAGAAATGCCCTTTTTCCGATTCTCATGGATTTTGCATCCCTGAATCAACATGCGGATTTTCCACAGAGAATTTTCGAGGTTGGCGATGTTGTAGTATCTAATGAATCGAAGGAAACACGTACAGACCAGATTCCTTCAGTCTGCGGACTTGTAACTGATGTGAAAGTCAATATCACGGACCTGATGAAAGATATTGGATATCTATTAAGGAATTTAGATTTGGATGGAAAATTCAAGTTTGTGGCCTGTACTGATCCTACATTCATTGAGGGAAGAACTGCACAAATTGTTGTTAATGACAAGATTGTCGGACTCTTTGGTGAGGTCGCTCCAGAAGTATTGAATAATTTTGAAATTACGAGTCCAGTAGTTACCTTTGAAATAAGACTTCCACGAGATTGTCAGTGGTGAACCTTCATAGAGTATATCAGAGAAGGTAATCTCCGCAGAAAAGTTATAAGAGTCGAACAGAAGAAACACAATGGTAGGTCCCATGACCGACTACGGGTGACTCTTTAATGACTCAAAGAGATGCTACTTTAGAACTAACACAAGACGCAGATTCGTCTGATGGATTCAAATATCGAGTTGTTTTACTCGGCGAAGCAACAGTTGGTAAGACTTCTTTACTAAGGCGATATACTGAGAATATCTTTGATGAAGAGTATAAACAAACCTTAGGCACAACATTTGCAACGAAGGACATCGACGTTAAGGACAAAGACGGAAATGTTAGGAGTGTAAAAATTTCGATTTGGGACATGGGCGGCCAATCAACCTACAGAGAACTTCGCAGGCAGTACATGAAGGGTTCTTCAGCTGCAATTATTGTGTATGATGTTACAAAACCAGAAAGCTTCATGGCGATGAACAATTGGTTTGAATCATTTAGAGAGGTATGTCCGGATTCACCAATATTCATCTGTGCAAACAAGATAGATCTTGCCGATAAACGGATGGTCCCCCAAGAACCAGGGATGATGTTAAGAGACTGGTTCCAATCAGAATATTATGAAACCTCAGCGAAGGTTGGAACTAAGGTCACTGATGTTTTTGAGCGTTGCGCAGAAGTCGTACTTTTAAAATCAATTACTGATAAAAAGAGCCCATTGGCTTGAGGCGATATTGTTGGAAGTAAAAGATTTCATGACATCACTTGTCATCACAGCGGAGGTTGATACTCCAGTTATAGAAGCTGCTAAGCTCATGGCAATAGATGATGTTGGAAGTCTCATTGTTACGAAATCAGATGTTCTGGCAGGAATGGTGACCCGCAGGGAAATCATTGGAGCACGCTTATTCTCAGAGGAGTCTTACAAGTCATTGCTTGTTGGAGATATAATGAATACTCCCGTTGTAACTATTGGACCGGATGCAGAATTAGGTCAAGCCATCGGATTGATGAATCAAACAGGGAAACATCGCATTCCAGTAATAGAGGGAAACGACATAATTGGGATGGTTTCAGCTACCGATATAATCAGAGTTCTAGCAACAATGAAATTGATTGCAGATGGAAGCACTGAGGAAGAGGAAGAAGAGGACTAAGCAGGTCTGTATTTTGGAATCTCGCTCTTGAGATCTTTCTTAAGTTTGAGAATATCTCTAGCCTGTAGTTCCTTACGTTTTGGATAGCTACTCACAGTTCCAGCCCATTTGTCCATCTTGACCATTATTGGATCACTGGGAACAATCTTCATGATTTCTGCTTTCGCTTCAGTCATTGTATCCAAAACTTTTCCAGCTACACAACCCATCTTCAAAGATTTCAGAATAATCTCAAGTTGATCTGCAACTTGCATTGCACGGTCAGCTGGAATTGATGATTGTGCGGGAGCAACTGGAGGGGCTTCTACAGGGGCAGGGGTTGGTGTGGGGGCAGGGGCTTCTACAGGTGCTGGTGCAGGCGCTGCTGGTGTTGGAGCTGGTGCTACAGGGGCAAAAGGTGATTTTGCCGCTGATTCTTGAATATTAGCAACCATCTCATTTAGGAGTACGACCATATCATTCTTGAGCGATTCCACAGATTCTTGAACAAATACTCGAACAGCTCCTACTTCTTGATAGACCATCTTTGCGTATTCATCGGTAGTGTCACCAGCTGGTGCAGTAGGTGCAGGTGTAGCTGCGGGAAGATTTGCCAAGGCTTGAATTATCTCATCCTTTGCGATACGGACTTCAGA
>JABCTV010000261.1 GCA_018238205.1 Candidatus Thorarchaeota archaeon | reverse complement strand
CTTCACCCCCCGAGGAGTGGGTGCTCTCAACATTGGAATCGTTCAGTGTTTGTCAGAACTTATTGCAAACTCGTTGGATTGGAGACGGTTCACCGAGTCTGAACAGGCACGAATAAGGCAAGAATTGAAAACAGATCCTGGGAGTAAAGAAGCTTTTGCAAGACTCTATGGTGCCTTGTTGGAAGTGGATCCTGTTGATACCGTTGTTAAGATCGATTATACCGGTGATTCTATTGAACTACTGGACAATGGAATTGGAATGACCCTCGATGAACTCCAAGTTGGATTGAAACTGAGAGCCGCAAGTGATGATAGGCGGGAGCCACTTCGCTCACGCAAGGGAATGTTTGGAATGGGAATGAAGGTGGGGATACTAGGAACCGGCTGGAAATTCACAATTAGGAGTCGTTCAATCCTAGATAGCAAAGAGAGTGTCATAGAGATTGATACACGAGAGATCGAGAATGGTCAACTTAGTCTTAAGGAAATAATCGGAAAGGTGTATGATGAGCATCAAACATCAGGACCATTAGCTAACCTTGAAAGCGGAACCCATATTGAAATTGCGGACCTTCATAAAAAGAAACACAGACCTGAAACTTGGCGAGAGAAGATAGGACGTAATTTCTCTCCAGAGATTAAATTTGAAGGCGTTCAGATCCTAGTTGCTGATAGTAGTTTTGATGATGAATCCGAGGAAATGCAGTGCTTTCCCGAGGAAGTTGACATACTTCCAAATACAATAGTTGAGCTGGATTCCAAGAATTTAATGGTGAAAACAGATTTAGGCACAGGCAAAAGAGGCAAACCCCTTAAAATCACCGGATGGATCGGTCTAAGAGTAAAGAGTGCGTCTGGATCTGGTTTGTGGGGGCTTCATACATTCCGCAAAGGCCAGCTGGTTGAAGCCTATCACAAAGGTGGACCTCCGAATGGATTACTCCCTAAGAACCCGCATCCAACAATGGCTCGACTACATGGCGAAATCCATCTGGACATGTGTGATCCTAACTTCACGAAAGTTGGATGGAATACTGAACTCGAGTCGTGGAGCGACGCAAAGGAAGCGTTGCGACCAATCCTTGAAGAAATGATTAAAGCCGCACAATCACATCGAACAAAGAAGGGTGGTGGAGCAAAATCCCGAAAAATGGTCCAGAGGGCAAGATCAATAGCCAATGAAGCTGTATCTACGATCTCCAGAGATAATGATGAAGATGCTCCTAAGGATAGACAAAATTACGTGGCCATTGATGATGGAAAGTACTTGAAGGTATCAGTCACTCAGCAAGCTATCACATACGGAGAAAGTTTCTGGGATTATAGCTATAGAGACGAATCCAAGGAAATCGCTGTTGTCGTAAACACGGATTCAAATCTCTGGAAACAGGCTAAAGAGAGTAGAGATGCTGAGGGAACCGCTTCACTGATTGTTAGATGGGCAATTGTTGATTGCCTATACTTCTGTCTTGTAAACGATTTAATGTTTGAGCCCAACCGGGCACTTCACTTGCGGGACAAATGGCATGCAGAATTGTATAGGGGGGACGAAGATGAGTAAACAAGCTTTAGATCAGCATGGTTTCATGGATGACAGTATTCCAATCCTTGACCGGCTTCGCTCCTTTATAGATGAAGTGGATAATCTTGGATACAATGTTGAGTCCATATCTCACGGTTCACTGAATGAGCATTATCTCTCCGCAGCCTTTGGGACTCCTCCACAGATCATTAGAATGTACTTTGGTCTTTATCTCTGTGATGACGAAGAGAAGCAATTCTTAGGCAGAAAGGAGTTGGATACAGGACTTCTTAGGACCCTGATGCTTATTGAACCTCAGATCCGAAAAGAGCTTTACAAGCAAATCGATGGAATTCTTGGATACGAATTTCCAATTACTGGAATCATCGATTTTGTCGACCATGGTGCATGGAGAATAAGAATGCGTGATGTCTATGAAGCGGTGAATAAGGAATACTGGGCTGCTGTAAGTGGCTATCTAAAAGATACAGGTACAGTAAATGGCACTATAACCAAGAGTTTCAGAAAATTGCTTATGGACATAAAGATCTATGGTAAGGCTTCAGACAAACAACTAGATTGGCTAGAGCGGGGAATTATCCATGATTTTGAACGAGAACTAGGCATCTTTACATCAGAAGCACTCAGCAAGATATTCAGCTCTGATGTGGACTGGATTGAACATTATTTGAGAGACTACGAACTATATGATCTCTCAGAGGGATATTACTAGATGCCAGAACCGGAAGCTGCAAGAGCGATCAGTGGTAGGGGTCAAGACATCTATGAATGTATGCTGAAACCACTATTCAAGGATGCTGTTCAGTATGATAGAGTAGCATCCTTCTACAGCCCCCATTCACTAGCTATCATTTTGGAGGAACTTGTCCATATCTGGAAACGCGGCGGAACAGTCAGGCTTGTTATCGGTTTTCATGAGAGAATGGATATTACTCCTGCTCTGAAAACAGACTTGGAAATTAGGCAAGCGATTAAGGCAGCTGTAGCAAAAGCATTGGTGGGATTCGCGGAGAATTTACGAGTATTCCTAGTTGGTGAGAAGGAGGAACTCCTTGAAGCAATTCGAGAAATGGTCAATCAAAAAGCATTGCATATCCGACTAGTAACACCAAGAGCAAACTTTGATTACTATAAGAAGGAAGGTGTTTGGCCAACTCCTGAAAAAGCGCTATTCCATTCAAAATTCATGATCATTCATCATGTTGTTTCAAAGTCTGAATCAACAGGTGTTTTAGATAGATTACGAGTCATCCTCCGAGGTTTGAATCGTCAATATTACCAACCATCATCAATGAGACTAGGACGGGGAGAAAAGTTCTCTGTAGTTACTGGGTCTATGAATGAAACCAAAATGGGGTACACAAAGAATATCGAGGACGCAGTTCTTCATCGTTCTTGGGTTGACAATGAAACACCGATCTGTGAATACTTTCTAGATCGCTTTGAGCATCTCTGGATGGATAGCTGTGATGATGTAGTTTCAATGCCTTTCAGTGATGATTTCAAGACGATTATTGAACAAACTGAGCGGCCTATTGGATTCAAGAAATTCTCGTGGCTCGATTTCTCAAGATTGATCTCAAACGCTCAAGCATATCATGGAATCGCATTCCAGAACATTGGATTGTTACCACATCAGGTTGGTGTCTACTCACAGGCTCTAAGTAGATGGCCGGTACGGGTCCTATTAGCTGACGAGGTGGGGTTGGGCAAAACCATCGAAGCTGGTTCTATTATCAGCTACATGATCAGATATCGTGGGGTGAAACGTATTCTAATACTCACCCCAGCCTCACTAAGAAAACAATGGCAGATGGAACTCAAACAACATTTTGGAATAGACTTCTGGTTGTATGACCCCTCGAAACAAGCATGTGAAACGGATACAGAAACTGTGCACGTTGGTCGCCAACCCCTAGCATACAAAGATGAAGTTGACAAAGTGATCGTTTCTTGGCATTGGGCAAGAATTGGAGTTGATGATGACAGTATGCGATTTGATGAGGATCATCTACCAGATCTTGTCATCGTCGATGAAGCACATCATGCAAGAATTAGAGAAACAGGATATGGTGAAGGAGAAACCCAACTCTTCAAGCTTCTAAAGAACATACAAGAAC
>JABCTV010000068.1 GCA_018238205.1 Candidatus Thorarchaeota archaeon | reverse complement strand
ATAACCCTTGGGAAATTGGTATCAGTGTGGATTGTCTGATTGAAACAACTGGAGATTTTGCAGCCCATGAAGAATTTCCAGCAATGTTTGAACCATTCATTGCGTTCATTGTCACCTCTACTCGTGTGTTTAAACTTACTAGCTACTACCCCATATCTGAAGATTATTTCTACCCCACATCGGTATATTCTGAACACGGAATAGCATTAGATCGCCTTACCTGTTCCCGTTTTGAGAAAGCAGGATATACACAACTTAATCTTACAATAGGTCTTAGTCCAACTCAGTATTTCCAAGAGTTCAATGATGGTGACACAATTATCCATCCATGGACCTTCTATAATGGATCTATCACATTTAGTATTCGTGCAGTTCATCTTGGAACTTTTGTTGACTCTTATGACTCCGAGAACACACCATCTCCTCCACTATTTGGTATAAATCAAGATGGAAATCTTAATGCATCCTCAAGTGATGTAATGGTTGCTCCAGATGGATTTGTATACACATTAGCTACTGAGGCTGACTACGCGACTGACGAAGTGCACTTAGTACTAATCAAATGGGATAGCTATGCGAGACCTTTATGGTCAAGAAGAATTGAAAGTGAGAAAGCCACCTCAGGAATATCTTTAGCAATTCCAGGTGATGGATTCATCTATACACTTGGAGTATTCAGAGACGATTGGAGCAATGCCTACGAGTCTGAGTATCGTATTGCTAAATGGGACTATGCTGGTAACTTAATCTGGCATAGAGATGTTACATCAACTCTTGATTATGCAACAGACATGGCTATTGACAACCAAGGCAATATCTACATAATTGGACACGAGGGCTCCTTCAGCGATGTATCTGCCATTATTATCAAATACAATTCCGAGTGTGAGCTTCAATGGTCAATGAGCTGGTTAACCTCCCCTTCTTATGTGGGGGATTTAGCCATCGACTCCCAAGGAAATATCTATGTGACTGGGCGTACAGGTTACACTGAACAATTTCTTTCCAAGTGGGACCCGAATGCAAATCATCTCTGGACAATAATCACTAGCTTCACTCTATTAGATATGGGCAATGATGGGTATCTATATGGAGCTGCTAGATACAATAACGGTTTTCTTGTAGCAAAAATGGACCTATCTGGAAACGAGATATGGAACGCAACTTGGGGGCGATATTATCGTGCCATCGAACTTTTTGATACCCATTTGATGGGTTTTGCAGTTGGACCTAACGGTTCTGTTTTTGTTGCAGCATTTGCAAAACTTCCTGATTATGTTCCGCTTGTTGTGAATTTTAACGCTAATGGTGACTATCAATGGAACTTAACTTGGAATCTAGGGAATATTGATGAAGGACGGTGGTTCTTCTATGGTTCCCATAGACAGCCCATTGATATATGTGGTAACAATCTTGCATACGTAACAGGGGTTGCATTCATTGAACCTGATAGATATGTCAGTCTAGTTGTTTTAGGTGACGATGTCCCGTTACCTCCTTCTGATTTTCTATCTATTGGAATACTGGGAACCGGCATGATTGGAGTTTCGATTGTTTTAGTGATTGTGTATCGGAAGCGTCAAACAGAGGCTGGATTGATATAAGTAAGTTTGCCATAGAGTTTGATTTATCAATGTTCAACACGATGGTGAAACATTAGACGGTTTTGGTGAGTGACAATTATTATGATTCCGATTACTGAGATTGCTGAGAAAGCTGGAATAGATAACAAGTACCTCGAAGTTTATGGCGAGTACATGGCTAAGATTGATTTGAATAT
The DNA here is from genome assembly GCA_018238205.1 of Candidatus Thorarchaeota archaeon. Taxonomy (GTDB): domain Archaea; phylum Asgardarchaeota; class Thorarchaeia; order Thorarchaeales; family Thorarchaeaceae; genus SMTZ1-45. The sequence goes on along the minus strand of JABCTV010000068.1, from coordinate 13,244 downwards.
CAGAAAGGAACTTGGTGATAGGAAAGGGAAACTGATTCTCGTTACTGCTACCAGTCCAACCCCTGCTGGGGAGGGAAAGACCACTAATTCAATCGGTCTCTCAATGGCGTTGAATTGTATAGGTCACAATGCAGTTGTGACACTGAGACAGCCCAGCTTGGGACCCGTATTTGGGATCAAGGGAGGCGCCGCCGGAGGTGGCAAATCAAGGCTAGAACCCTTCGAGAAGATCAATCTCTTTCTCACAGGGGATTTTCCAGCTGTATCCGCGGCACATAATCTATTGTCCGCAATGATTGACAATTACATACATCGAGACCATCAACCTGAGATTGATGTTAGACGAACATTTTGGCCACGCAATATGGATATGAATGACAGGGCTCTAAGAAAGATAATCATTGGCCTGGGTGGAAGATACGATGGATTTCCGCGGGAAGATACATTCGTAATTACATCTGCCTCAGAAGTGATGGCTATACTTGGTCTCTCCGATAGTTATTCGGAATTGAAAGAAAAACTCGGCAATATTTTCATTGCCCGGTCTGAGAAACGGGAAGATATGTTTGCCAGAGATATGAATGCAGAGGGTGCTATGGCTGTGATCCTTCGGGATGCAATCAAACCAAATCTCATTCAGACCATGGAAGGTACCCCTGCAATCATGCATACTGGACCATTTGCAAATATCGCTCATGGTACAAGTTCTATAATTGCCACGGATATTGCTCTACGTCTTTTCGATTATGTGGTTATAGAAGCTGGATTTGGTGCTGACCTCGGTGCAGAGAAATTCTTCAATGTTGTAACTCGTGCAGGAGACCTCACGGTTGATGCCTGTGTTATCATCACAACTATTCGTGCTTTGAAAAACCATGGCAGTGGTGAGCTTGAGAAAGGATTCCCCAATCTCGAGGCACACGTTGAGAACATGCGTAATTTTGGAGTACCTGTTGTGGTTGCAATTAACAAGTTTCCAGATGATACAGAATCTGAGATAGAAATGGTCAAGAAACAGTGTTCACAGAAAGGTGTACAGGTTGTAGTTTCTGAAGTCTTTGCGAGAGGTAGTAAGGGTGGGATAGATCTAGCAAATGCCGTGGTTGAAACAATCAAAACTACCCCTGCGGAAAAAATCAACTACACTTACGAGTTGAAGGATTCCATTAAGACGAAGATATTGAAAGTTGCCCAGCAAATCTATGGTGCAAAGGATGTGGATTATACCACAGGCGCAAGTGCCCGTATTCGTTCTCTTGAAAAACGAGGTTATGGTAAACTTCCAATCTGTATAGCAAAAACCCAGTTCAGCTTGTCTGATCATAAAGGTATGAAAGGCAGACCATCCGGTTTTGATGTTGAAGTTGTGGGTGCGGATGTGAGTGCTGGTGCTGGATTCATAGTTGTCTATATGGGTGACATCAACCTAATGCCCGGACTACCTGACGTCCCAGCTGCTGAGGCAATGGATGTTGATGATGAGGGGACAATTACTGGAGTCTTTTAGATAGGTGAGTTCAATGGCAGAAAAAGAGCTGAAACCAATTTGCGAGGATCATGTAATCAAAGGGCGTAGACTCTCTAACCGCCTAAGGAAAGAGGTCAAAGTTGAAGTTGAAAAATTGGTTGAGAAGAACGGTATCTCTCCCAAATTAGCAACAGTGATTGTTGGTGCGGATGAAGGGTCTCAGATGTACGTTCGAATGAAGCATAAAGCGTCGAACAAGGCTGGTATCCTCTCCGAATCTCATGATCTTCCTGAGAAAACAACACAGGTGGAGTTGCTTGAGTTGATACAATCACTCAATGATGACTCTTCTGTACATGGAATTCTCGTGCAATTACCATTACCAAAACACATCGATGAGAAGACAATAATTAGTGCCATTGCTCCATTGAAAGATGTTGATGGTTTCTCCCCCGCAAATGTCTATAGTCTATTCTATGGTGGTGAGGACCTGAGTGCAGCTACTCCTCACGGCATCGTTACTATGTTAGACCGCATAGGTTGGAATGACCTCTCTGGAAAACATGCAGTCATAATCAACAGGTCGATGATTGTTGGTAAGCCACTCATTATGCTACTTCTAAATCGTAATGCTACGGTGACGGTTTGTCATTCACGGACAAAGGATCTTCCCTCATTTACACGGCAGGCTGATGTTCTTGTATCAGCAATTGGTCGGCGAACCTCGGAGGATGATCCCTTCTTCATCACAGAAGATATGGTCAAGGAGGGCGCTGTTGTGATTGATGTTGCCACACCTCATGGTGATGTTGACTTTGAGAAAGTCAAGCAAAAAGCACTCTGTGTTACGCCTGTACCTGGAGGAGTAGGACCGATGACAATCGCGATGCTTCTCAAGAATGTAGTTGCAGCCTATTCTACACAAGTATCATGATGACAGCAAATCCCCCTCGAATACTTTATCTCAAAGATACGAACACCATTGACGAAAAGATGCTGGGGAATATCTATTGGAATATGAGATACGTTCCTTTGACTTAGTAAATGCTAACGATGAAGACTGGGAAACCTTCTACAGGTTTAGTTGTAAAACTCATGAGGAGCTATTTCCAGATGAACCACTACAAGATGTGGAAACATATAGAGCTGGGATGATCAGCAATTTGATGTTTAATGATGTAAATACATACATTGTTACACGAAAAGATGAACCAACGGAAACAATAGGTTGGTTGCGTTGTACATTTGTCAAAAAAGACGCTCCTTCGTATCCGGGAAATGAGGATTTTTGTAGAATCCATATGACAATTCTTGACAAGTACCGTCAGAAGGGAATTGGACGTAAGCTTCTCGCTATAGCATATGAACATGCATTGGAGCGTAATAAAGCCCAATTTACTGGCATTTTACTGAACAACGCATCACGAGTACTACTTCGCCTAATTGGTGGGAAAGAAGCTCTTTCTGTTCGGATTAGTAACCTCAATATGAAAGATGTTGATTGGGATCTCATGAAACAATGGGTGCATGAAGGTCCCCAGCGGTCTCCTACATCAAGTTTGGAAATCCATCTTTCAATTCCTGATTCAATTTTAGAGGAATATTGCAATATCTACACAGAAGTGCTTAATCAAGCACCTCGTGGTGAGCTTAAAACTGGTGACGAAGTGTACACACCCGAAAAGTGGAAGAAGTTAGAAGACGAAGTAAGAAAGAGAGGTAAAACTTGGATTACAGCACTGGTAAAAGAGCAAAATGGAGATATCGCCGGTCTGACTGATGTTGACTATAATCCATCAACACCTACAATTATGTATCAATATCTCACTGGAGTCCAAGAGAAGTATCGTGGTAGAGGCCTAGGTAAGTGGTTGAAGGGAGTGATGCTACTTAAAATCCATGATGAATACCCTGCAGTAGAGGTTGTATCCACAGGTAATGCCACATCAAATGAACCAATGTTGGCTATCAATGAGAAAATTGGTTTTAGTCCGAAGCAGGAATTGTATATGTTTCAAGTAGATTTACAGAAAGTCAAGGAATATCTCTATCGAGATAGACAATAATATGACCTTGTGGACCTGCCCAAACGCTTTTGTACGACGCCTGTCCGAGCGGTCACCGGTGAATCTTGTGAAAGTTGTTGAATGCGTTCCCAACTTCTCTGAAGGTCGTCGAAAAGATGTCATTGATGCCATTGCTGATGCTGTAAAAAGCGTTGAAGGCGTTCGTCTTCTCGATGTTGAATATGATCCTGACCACAATCGTTCTGTGTTTACGTTTATTGGAGAACCACAGCTAGTGAAACAGGCTGCCCTGAAAGCAGCTGATGTTGCAGTGGAGAAAATCGATTTGAACAAGCACGAAGGTGCACACCCACGAATGGGTGCAGTCGATGTTGTTCCGTTTATCCCTCTCCACGGTACTACTGTTGGTGAATGTATCGAACTCTCCAAGGAGTTTGCTGAAGAATTCTCATCAAAACATAAAGTTCCTGTGTATCTCTACTCTAAGGCAGCAACCAAACCTGATAGAGTAGACCTACCTAACATTCGTGAAGGCGAATTTGAGGGATTGAAAGACATCATCGGTACTGATCCTGAAAAGACTCCCGATTACGGGCCAAACAAAATTCATCCTACTGCGGGAGCTACAGCAACTGGTTCAAGACCCTTTCTTATTGCTATTAATTTCAATCTGAATACAACAAACCTTGCAGTTGCTCAAGCTTGTGCTGATGCAGTTCGAGGTACTACCGGCGGATTTGTCAATGTTCAGGGGATCGGTCTTGACTTACCTGCAAAGAACTGTGTTCAGGTTTCCCTTAACCTAACTCATCCAAGACGAACAAAGATTCACCAGGTAATGGAAGTTGTCAAAAACGAGGCTCGCAGATTTGGAGCCACAATCATGGAAACAGAGATTGTAGGAATGGTCCCACTCTTTGCGCTTATTGATGCGCTTAGATATTATCTTCAGCCTGAGAAACTTGACGAGTCTATGATTCTGGACCTGTACTATCTTGGTGGAGCACAGGATCCTACCAAGAAGACATTCTCTGAGATGTCAGTAATCGAGTTCGGGAATCAGATCCGTCGTGCACGCGCTACACCCGGTGGTGGCAGTGTTGCTGCAGCAATGGGTTCCTACGGCGCCGCATTGGTATGTATGGTTACAGGTCTCTCACTATCTGGAAGAAAGTTTGTTGCTATCAAAGAAGAAATGATAGAACATCGTCATGCAGCTGAGTATGATCGTGGAGTCCTTATGGACCTCATTGAGAAAGACTCTGAAGCCTTCGATATTGTGATGGCTGCCTTCAAGCTTCCCGAAGAAACTGATGCTGAGAAGAAAGAGAAAGAAGATATCATTGAGAAAGGAACAATCCACGCATCTGAGATGCCTCTTACAACTATGAGACACTCGTTCAGTGCAATGGGACACGCTAAGGTCGCAGCGGAGAAAGGTAACATCAACACAATCACAGATGCTGGTGTGGCTGCACATGCCCTAATGGCTGCAATTGAAGGTGCTGCGCTCAATGTTCGAATCAATCTTGGCAATATCAAGACCAAGAGCTTTACAGATAGTGCTGCAAAAGAAGTCGAGAAGATTCTCACTGAAGGTCGCAAACTCAAAGAAGAGATTCTTGAGATTGTAGAAGCAAAAATGAAGGAACTTGCTGAAAGTAGTTAGATTTTTTTTTCGAATTTCGTGAGGGAGGCGCCTTTGCCTACCTTCACGATATACGCAGTTCCTCCAGCTTTCTGGATAGCAGAGGCTACTTCCTTCTCTCTGTGTACTGCATAAGCCATCATAGCTCCTCCTCCGCCACTTCCATTGATTTTACATCCAAGAGCTCCAGCAGAATATGCAGCTTCAATCATTCTCTCAATCTTTGGAGTTGACCTATTTAGAGCATCTCTTAGAATTTCATGGTGCTCTCTCAGCATATCTCCCAATTCTTTCTGATTGGGTTCTTTATTTTTTAACAATCCAAGAGCACGATAAGTAAGGTTTCTATTTCGAAGAGTTGCCTCAGCCATATTCCTTTCTTTGGTTGGGAAACTCTGCCCAAGTTCATAGACATTGTTAACTGGCGTTGTTCTACGATCAAATGAACTGATTTTCTGTGCAATCAATTCATACTCTTTCTCCACAGTTGTTCTGATATATCGAAGGTCTCCAACAGTGTCCTTCTTCTTCTCCCCAGAATCACCGATTACAATTGAATCGAGCTTTGCGGGGAGTTTTGTAATGTTATTTTCTTTCATATCTACATGGATTATGCCACCAACTGCCGAAGCATAGTGATCCATGTTTCCTCCACCCTCTTCGAACTCAAGCACTTCTGAGTCAAAAGCTGCCAATGCAACATCTTCTTCCTGCATTTGCTTATTTGCCATTCTTGCTATTGCCATTACTGCGCCTACAGTCAGCGCAGAGGAACTTGAGAGACCTGCTGCGATTGGGATGTTTCCACTTATTTGAAGATTCCAACCATGTTCAGGTTCAAATCCTCTACGTGCCATCACATTGAAGGCACTTCTAACATAGTCTCGGGGATTTCTATAATTAATTTCAGAACCTAATGAGAATGAATCACTTTCAGCCAAATCCTTGTAGGCTATGTGTACTTCATTATCCTCTCTTGGAGTAGCCACAATATCTATTGTCATATCAATTGCTGCTGCTATCACATCTAGACCGAGATAGTCACTATGCTCACCAAATAGACAAATTCTCCCTGGTGCACTTACACGAAATGGTTGAAATTGCCGGTTACGCATGCGCAGCTTCTAACAAATCCGAATGATGAACTTATCCACTACATATTGATACTAGAACCTTCGCAATAGCTCGTCTTTAACGAATCTCTCGCGACCCTCATCATCAACTGTCCTAACAAATTCATTGAGCTCTGCAATCATACTAGCTAATCCATGAACGTCTTTAGCATAGATTTGAGATGGATCGTTCTCTCCTTCTGCTGTCTGGATTGCAGAGACTGCTGCTTCCGCGCTCTCAACTGCTAACCTGATACCTTCACCTGAAAGTGGATTACATAGACCTGCAGCATCACCGACCAAGAGAGCATTACCTTCCCCAGGGATAAAATATCCAAAAGGTATCGACCAAGCTTCTTTCATCATCAATTGTTTAGGTGAGAAAGAGAACTCAATTTCAAGCCACTTTTTGAATTTTCTCAACAATTGAGCAATATTCGTTTTTTTGTGTGGTTCAGCGCCTAGCCCTATTATGATGGAATCCGCTTTTGGAATAAGATACGCATAGGCAACAGAAATTTCTTCTTTGAAGAAACCATAGAAACAATCTTCGAAGTCACCATTTGCTTTCCAATGCTCTTGTCCAACAATCATCCTTGGTGTATCCTTCTGTGGAAACAGGTAACTCCGAACTGTAGATCTAACTCCATCTGCTCCTACTAGATAATCTGAACTGGCATAGGTTGTTCCATCTCCTGATTCAATCTTGATTTTGAATTTGTCTTTTTTCTGAACACCTACGCATTGAAAATTGTGTTTCACATCTGCTCCTGCATCTCTTGCGAGGTCACGCAACCATTGATCAAAGGAAGCTCGCTCAATATTATGAATTGAATAGTTCTTTACTCTGCCGCCATTTTTTCTTCCACTTGGGGGTACATAATAGAGACCTAGCTCAGTAGGATAAATTCGAACATCATCCGGAATAGAATCTCCTACAATATCCTCAATGGTTTCAGGTGCAACGAGAGGTAGAACTCCGCCGCATGGTTTATTCCGGTTAGGATGTCCTTTCTCTAGGAGTAGAACATTCATCCCCGCTGACGCACAACCAATGGCTGTGGTAGACCCTGCTGGTCCTCCTCCTACAACGATGATATCATGCTCTTTACTCTCCATCAAACTCCGCCCTAAGAATGCCTTTCTTCCATAGTGTCTGAATCACATGCGATAGTAGTTCCACCTTGAGTGTGGTCTGTCCTTCAAATTGACCTACATAAGCATCCTGTTCCTCTCCAAGATCATAACATGTCGAGTCATTAACATCTATTAGCAGAGCTGGAACCCCTGTATCTATGAAATCTGCATGATGTTTACTGTAAAATGCCTCACAACACGAACCGATGTAACCTCTGGCTCCTTTCTGCTTGAACTCTTCAACCGTTTCAATAAGGTGCTCATAGGTCTGTATTGTACGAACTTTTACTCCCAAATCCGTAATCATCTCATAGATGTCACTTGTTGTGCACATACCACAGCTACTGCATCCTTCAATCCATCGGTATTCACAGTCCACGAGCTTAGCACAGTATGGTAATAGGACATAGTCGAATATTTGTTTGTCCAGCTCATCAGGTAAAAAGTTCACAGACATAAGATGATTGGAATTATCAAGCGATACTCCAAATTTTGTAAAAGCGGTCTTCTTCACAGCTTCAACAATAAGTCCAGAGAAATCTTCTGGTTCTACGCCATGTGCCCTTGCTCCAGTTTCTTCGAAGAAATCCTTTACAACTCGCAGGATTGTTTCTTTGTCTGCTGAGATGTTCTTGAGCCTTGCTTCAAGGTCCATTATTGCCCTTTGTGGGAACATCTGGAAATCTCCGGTAATGAATGAACTAACAATGAAGTTGCTAGGTATATCCAGTGCCAATGAAACTCTAACAATCCCCCCTGGGGTCTTCTTCATTGCACTTACTTGACCTCCGGTGTTCTTGGGACGTTCGATAAGATTCACCCATTCATCCGATTCAAAATATGGGATATTATTACGATAGAGTGCTTCCTCCTCAGGTATTAACCCACTTGGCACGAGCTTAGTTCCAAGGACCTCCTCGAAGCCCGCAACCATTGCATTCTTGATATCTTCAATTGGAGGCACATGACCCAATTCCCATTTGAGACAAGTGACCCTCTCCTTGACACTATCTATTTCCTTGTCTTTGAGTTTTTCAACTGGAATTCTGAGAGCGCGTAGCATTAATTCTACATCAAAATCCACAAGCAGCGTTCCTTGGTAAAGAAATGAGTTGGCTCGCTCTGTTCCACCGGTTCCTGATATTTTTCGTCCATTCACTTCGATATCATTCTTTGCTCGGAACTCTGCTTCAATACCAAGACGTTTCAGACCCGCAACAGCTCCATTACATACGAATTGAGAGAGTTTCCCTAGGTCCTTTCTAAGCTCTTTTACTCCATGGGCTGATTTGTCCGCGATGATCTCCCATCCAAGACAAGTAGGTGTGAAGAGAATAGTTCCTCCCCCTGTTATCCTACGATTGATTTCGATGTCTTTTCTTTTGCAAAAGTCGATACGTACTTCCTGCTCGACAGATTGGTGGTATCCAACAAGAACCGTAGCTGGATTAAATTGGAGAAATCTCAATGTGTTTGGAGTTTGCATTTCCGCACGGCATTCTAGGATTATATCATCCATTGCCATATTCTGTGCTCCTGTTAGAACACCAGTGTCTAAAAGTCTCCATTCATTCATTTCGAATTTACTCCATAACTATAGCAATTTACTGATTAACGAACAACACTGATTTGAGAAGGATGCTTTGAGTCCCCTTTCTATAGCGTATTCATAACCCTCATCTGATGGATATGCTATACCATTGACTCCTGCATCGATAGCCAACCTGTCTGTGATTCTTCTATGATTGCCTAAGGGTCGGGCACATCCTAGCATCAATGGTTTGTCAGGAATAGCCAAACGAGTTGCAATTATCACTCTTGCAATATCTACTGGTGTCGCTGGAATTACTTTTTCCATTGGTGTATTATCCAAGGGCATGAATGCTACAACGACAACTGAGGTGGGACTATGTTTTGCTATCATACGGATAGCTTCAGCTTCTCCCACCATCTTTCCATAATGAAGACCTGCAATGATGTGTGGCATGTATGGCACACCATGGTCTTCAAGGAGTGCCATTGACTTGTCAAATATGTCCACTGACAAATCAAGATGATATACTTGATTTAGTGTTTCATTGGAACCGATGATGTCCATCATTGCCCCATCAATTCCTGCTTTTCCAAGTTCCTCTGCAATTTCTGGGTAAACAATCCCTGTGTGAACAACTATGTCCAGTCCGAGTTCATCTTTTGCTCTCTTGATTGTTGGTATAAACTTCATCAAGGGAGTATCACCCTTTGGGGTAGAACCTCCACTGATTAAGCAACCACTGCCACCTTTACTCTTAATTTCTTCACATACTTTCCAAAGCGTATCTGGTGTTGTGGCAGGAATCATAGTTTCTAGGAGGTTTCCACTGCAATGTTCGCAGTTGAGTGCACAACCCTTGCCAGTGATTGATATGCTTGGAAAGCGATACGGATCAGTAGCTGTGTGGAAATCAGTTTCATAGTGAATCATCCCTGGAGAATAGAATGCAATATCATATGAAAACCTCTTTCTGGATATGTTGTATGCATTCTCAAAAAGAACTTCGAGCTCAGTTTCAGGTACACTGAAACAATCGTGAACCAAATCATCAACTATCTTCAATGTAAGAGTCATCCACCTCGTAAGTAAGAGAATAGTCACTTAGTTGTTCTCGAATCTTCTTCAAGTCGTCTTCATCAGGCATAATCGGAAAGTTACGCCAATGTCCAATAGATGCTTGGAATGGTGTACAGTTACCCATTGGACGGTTGCAAGCATTTTCCTGTTTATCTCCCTTACAACCAGATGTCATGAATGCCTCACCGCTATTCGCCAGTTTTTCAAATTCATCATGGTTCACACCAAAGTCGACTAACTGACCAAGGTCATTGAATTTCATCTTGCGCGAGGATCCAAACTCGTAATTAATGATATATCTAGCAAGTTGGACTCTTCTATAACTCCCCAATGGGGGTTGAGGATGGTCTTCCATAAGGGAACCTTCCTCAGGAAAGAAGGAGAACAGGTGTGTTCTCGAGCCCATATCTTGTGCTCGTTGGATTGTTTCGATTATTTCTTTTTCAGTTTCACCAACACCAACAATCAGATGAATGCCCACATTTTCAGACCCAAAAATATCAATGGAATCTTCAACAGTTTCCCAATACTTTGACCACTTATGAGGTCCGCGAACACCCTTGCCTCTCAGTTTCTCAAAAATCTCTTCTGTAGCTGTATCAACAGCAATTCCAATCTTGTCTGCGCCCGCATCTTTAGCACGAATAAGCCAATCCTTGGTGATAATCGTGGGTGTAATTAGAAGTGAGATTCGCGAGATTACTTCCCGAAGATCTGAAACTACCGAGATACAATCTTCACGAGACCGCCCAAGAGTAATCATTGAAATACACACACGTTCAACGTGGGGACATATTCCATCTCTAAGTGCATTTTTCACATCTTCAATTGGAAATATGGGCCAATCAACTCGTATGAAACTACTATCTGTCCATTCGCTCTCAGTTTCTCGGGAGCCTGACAATCCACAATATGCGCACTTTGCATGACAGCCCTCATCATAGGTTAGCAGGAGATTGATACAATAGAGTTTTGCATCACGATAGAACTTTCCAGGAATTTTCCCCATAGTCATGCCTGCTGCAAGACTAGTCCTAACATAGCTTGGTGACTCTCGAACTTCTTCAGTATCTGTACCATGTTTCTCTTCAACAATCTTCATACGCAAGCCACCTGATGCCTCGTGCCAATTTCAATAATCAAACAGTTCCAATGGCCATCCTGATACCTGTTTCAATATCTTTAGGATTCACTCCTGGTGATTCGATTCCATTTTCTGAGTATGCTATCCTGATGCGTTTCAATAGTTCATCTCCCTGAATAGAACTACCCCTTATCTCTCGCTCAAGTTGTGAGATTGCCTCATTTGGAAGCATGAAGAAGTCACCACTAATGACAATCTCATTCACTTTCTCATCTACAATCTCTACTGTGGTTCTAATAAGACCACCAGGGGTCTTGAAGTTAGAAGTTCCTACAGATGCTGTAGCTGAAATCCTAACGGTTTTTGCATCAGTTAATCGACCACCACGTCTCCAATGAAGCCACTCATCCGAGAGATACTTAGGTCGTAGTTCTGTCATTCGTCCTTTCTCCCAACTGGTGAGGTTCCCACGGACAAGTTCAATGTCAAGGGTTTCTTCGTAGAGTCGAATAAGATCCTCTTTCACTTCTGTTCTATCTGGTATTGAACCTGTTTCAAGCAGGACCGTGCTCATTCTTTCTCGGAGGCTCTTTGCAATCTTATCCCTAAACTTCTCATTTGGTACTTTCAACACTTTGACCATCATGTCAAAATTGAAGTCAAAGATTATGTTTCCAGTGAGGATACGAGCATCACCTACATCGCCAGCTCCATTTCCAGAAACTTTCTTTCCGTTAGCGATGAGGTCGTTTACTGGCTTGAACTCGGCAGGTATTCCGAGATTTCTATATGCCTGCACTGGAGCTTCTAGGAATTTCCTGTAATAATCATCAATCTTCTTGGGAGTTGTTGGACTATCAATTCTACCAATCAATTGATAGAACATCTGACCTTCATCGAGATACACTCCGCCACCACCAATCACTCTACGAGTGAAGAAAATGTCATTCTCTCGACAGAATTTTGTATCAATATCTGCTTCAATCTCCTGAAAGTGTCCGAGGCTTACAAGTGGTTTTGCAGGCCAGCAGATAATCAATGTATTCTCTGATTCACCTTCAGTAATGCCTTGAGCTATCATATCATAGATAGTCTGTGTTTCCAAGGGATCAATTGCCCCAATATCAAGAAGTCTCCAGCTTTCGAGTGGCATAATATCGCTCCAATTATTACATCTTATAATCGTATCCACAGTGCAGATTTTACACCTAGATAACAAGGCTTAATTTTCCTCAATCTAGTTTTGTGATTGATATTGATGATTGAAGCCATAACGCTGACGAAGAAATTCAGTGAATTCATCGCTGTTGATAAGCTCTCTTTTCAGGTCAGACCTGGTGAGATCTATGGACTCCTTGGCCCCAACGGCTCAGGAAAAACGACCACAATAGCCAAGCTTGCTGCACATCTGCGAGAACATGATCCCGCCATGCCAATCACGTTCGCGGCTGCTGATACATTCCGTGCAGGCGCGATCGACCAGCTCAATATTTGGGCGGACCGAGTGGATGCAGACATGATAAGACACCGTACCGGAGCTGATCCATCAGCCGTTGTGTTCGACGCAGTTGAACATGCTCGCCGCCGCGGAGGAGTGTTATTCATCGATACGGCTGGCCGCCTACACACCAAGCACAACTTGATGGAAGAGCTGCAAAAGATCAATCGAACCATCGTGAAAAGGCTTGGCCGCAAGCCCGATGAACGACTTCTAATTCTCGATGCTACTACCGGTCAAAATGGAATCTGCCAAGCGGCTTCTTTCCACACAGCAATTGACCTTACCGGAGTAGTTCTCACAAAACTAGATGGAACATCCAAGGGAGGAGCAATACTCACTATCCAGAAACAGCTGGCTGTTCCAATTATGTACATTGGGGGAAAGTAAGGATGATTTACACGAGTTTGTAGCCGATCAGTTCGTGGATGCTCTCTTCTCCGCGTAAACAACCCGACCCCGACAGCGTTGCGTTACAGGCCGTGAAGGAGTTGATGACCTATTCAAGTGAAACACTAAACGACAACATGCGTTAGCTTTTCATGCAGTTTTCGCGTATTCCGGTAACAGCAGGGGTGCGCTTCATGGATTATTAGACAATTGACAAACTTATGGAGGTACAGCTCAATGAAACACATCTTTTTTTTCAGCAAAGGAGA
>JABCTV010000260.1 GCA_018238205.1 Candidatus Thorarchaeota archaeon | reverse complement strand
CTCTTCGAGGTATAAAAGGTCCTACAGGAAGATAGCCCTTTTGTTCCAATATCCATCTCAGAAATGTTTAGCTTTGTCCAGTTTTCAGTAGCTGTACTAACTCCCTATTCATGAGACCACATATCAGACCAAAAACAGAAAAAAACGCCACTGCGTATACAAAGATCAAGGGGTCATAAAGTGGAAATCCTGAGAGTATCAGAAATAATGCTATAAAAATCACTACCGCAATGATACGATAGATAGATACTGTCTGTTTAGGTTCTTCAGCTGAATACCAGGGTTCTTCGGAGCTTTCGCCCCATTCTCGACTTTTTGACAAAATGAACAACCTGTATGGATATTCGTTTGAAAGATTATAAAGTTCAACTTTACCTTAGCAGATAGCCATAGTGACTGCTTACAGTATCCACTGTTTAGTGAACCACTCGACCACCGTACTTACTGTGATCTCATAGGCTCGTGGGTCTGAGAGATTGTGATCAGCGCCTTCAACGACAACCAAATCTTTCGGTTCACCTGCTAGCTCATAGAGCCGTTTTACACCTGCAAGGTCAATGATAGCATCATCACTACCATGAACTATCAACATTGGTTTCGGAGATATCTTTGAAATCTCGTTCATTGGATTGTGCACTTCAGCATCAGTCACCATGCGTCTGAGAATCTCTTCACAAATCTCAGGATCTTCTAAACCATGCATCTGGGAATGGTCGGTTTCAAGGATGTACTGGACTGAGGGGCGAATCATCGGTGACTTACCAAACCAGAGTGTATCATATACTGGCGCTCTCAAGCACACTGCGTTTACTCGGGAATCATTCGGAACCGAACAAACAGCTACTGCACCACCATAGCTTGCACCATAGACTCCAACCCATGAATCATCTACCAGATCTGACTCTATGAGATGTGTAACTGCGGCCTTTGCATCTTTGATTTCTCCAGCCAGAGAGAAGATTCCATCACTCTTTCTGAAACCTCTGAAGTCGAAAGTGAGGACAGCAAATCCAGCTTGTGCAAGTCTAGTTGCAATACCATGAACTTGATCAGGACTGCCTGGAAGTCCATGAAATTTACAGATTCCTGGGAAAGGACCCTTCCCAGTTGGCGCAACGAAATTTCCCCTGATTGTTTCACCTTCAGAAGTAAACTCTGTGGGAAGTATCTGTACATCAGCCATACTTCCTGTGCATTTCAGACATTCTATATCAATTTTCCCAGATGCCAATATCATGACCTTCGAACATAAATTACTGCGACTACAACCATGATGACAGCTGCTACACCAAGGATTGGGAGAAGATAATTGCCAAGCTCTGTTCCAGTCGTTTCCTCCAAAATCGAATTCAATACATATTCAATGATTTCCTCATGAATATCCTCTCCAGGACCACCAGCATTCGCAGTTATTGCAATTACGACATTGACCGATGGAATTACTATGATATACTGTCCATCAGTACCACGAGCACTAATCTGTTCATCGAGTGAATCAATCCACCACTGATAGCCGTAGTCCAAGTCTGTCCAGATATTTGCATGGGAAGTAAATGCTTGGCGGGTATATTCTTCGGACATCATTTCCTGGCTGTTCCAAGTACCGTTGTTAAGATAGAGGAGACCTAGCTTTGCCATAGTTCGGGGAGTGACATAGAGCTGGGTGCCACCATTGTTGATTCCCTGAAGGTCGGCATTCCAACCCCCAGCGGTCATATTCAGAGGGTCAAAGAGATACTCATCTGCAAACTCACGTGTGGTCATATTGGTGACTTCTTGGACTATTGCAGAGAGCAGGTGTGATGTGCCTGTAGAGTATGCCCAGTGTTCACCCGGGTCATAAGCAGTTGGTAGATTTAGAAAGAACTGGATTGGGTTGGTATTGCCAAACATCTGATTATACATATTGTCTGGATCTTCGTAAGTTGTATTCCACTCATTCCAATCTAAACCAGTTGTCATTGTGAGCGCATGTTCCAGGGTCATAGATTCCTTACGAGCATCCATATTCTCGATGGTCATTTCTGGGAAGAAGTCGAGCACCTTCTGACTCACATTATCGATGAAGCCTTCCTTGATTGCAATTCCCACCAATGTTCCAGTGAAACTCTTGGTGCAGGAGAACAGGTGATGGGCAATATTTTCGGTATAGTAAGACCAGTACCCCTCTTCCACGATGTACGCGTTTCTTGTGACAACAAGACCGTGGATGGGAGCATCTGAATCCTCAATGAATTGCATCATTTCATCCAAAATTGTAGAGTTCATCCCTTGTTCTTCAGGTGTTGTGGCTGTCCATTCAGTATCAGGAAAGTAAGTGATGTCTGCTGGAAGATAGGAAGAATCAGGAGTGCCAGCGCCAACTTGAACTAGGGCCAATAGGATGATGAACGATACAACCTGAAGAACTCGAAATCTCATAAAATGACAGTCGCTATGGCGAATAAAAGACAGAGGTTCTTCGCAATCGGATGTCAATTCTAGAGATTTTAGCACGTGTTTCAATAGAAGTTGGTCAGTACGTTGCTCTGGTAATGATTGTTAAAAGAAAGTTAAGCTAAAGGAAAAGTGAACTACCATGAGTAAGCACAGACATGCACATCTCATCGGAGAAAAACCTGGGAACCATAGAACCCAGATGATTCTGATGATTGTGTTCCTTGCAGTTTGGATCATCGATTCGTTTCTATTTCAGGTCACTACATTCTTGTTCAACATGAACCTCATCTGGTTGAATGTTCCACTTGGAGTCATCATTCTTGGAATCTCGGTCTATTTCATGAAAGCCTCTCACAAAGACCTCTTCGATGCCAAGGTTGAAGGTGTTGCGTCAGAAGGAGTCTATGCTCGAGTTCGCCATCCTATGTACCTCGGAACATTCCTCATCTATCTTGGATTGGCAGTCATTACGCTATCTCTTGCATCAATTGTTGTGTGGTTGATCATCTTCGCTTACTACAACACTCTTGCGAACTATGAGGAGAACCTGCTTGAGGAGCATTTTGGTAATGAATATCTCGAATACAAGAAAAGGGTTAGAAAATGGATTCCCGTATAGACTAAGGGATTTGTACGCACCCATGCATGTGTGATGAAAATCCTAACCCGGAGTCCTACTTCGCTTCACAAAGTAATAGATCACAAACACTCCGAAAAGACCTGCACCTGCAATCAGACCCATTGTATCAACACCAGGGAAAACAAAGCCTTCATTCTCCACCCACACAATATAGGTCACGTTAGTCAATAGCCCATAGGTATCTTCAGCGATGATTGATATCGTATGATTACCGTTAGCGTATGATCCAGTGTTCCAGTTGTAGTCAAGGGATGCACCATCCATATCCTCGCGTTCGTTGCCATTAATGTAGAGCTGCATAGAGTCCACAGCACAGAAGCTGTCAGTTGCATTTGCAGTGATTGGGACCACTCCACTATAGGTTTCATTATT
Organism: Candidatus Thorarchaeota archaeon; assembly: GCA_018238205.1. Taxonomy (GTDB): domain Archaea; phylum Asgardarchaeota; class Thorarchaeia; order Thorarchaeales; family Thorarchaeaceae; genus SMTZ1-45. The sequence continues at coordinate 244 of JABCTV010000260.1, read as the reverse complement.
GACAAGGGAGGATATGATATCAGGACCAGCTGTATCTATCGTGATGGTTCCAGTGACAACACGCGAACCACTGCCCTCATAGTTGAAGACGAAAGAGAGAGCAACGTTGGACTTGAAACTCCTTGTTGTAGTAACTCCAGTAGTGGAGGGCCAGTGGTCAGCCGTATCTATATAGATTGGATAGCCTTGGTCCCAGGTACTCGCCGCTGGACTAAGGCATATGAAGAACTCGATAGAGCCGCCT
>JABCTV010000259.1 GCA_018238205.1 Candidatus Thorarchaeota archaeon | reverse complement strand
TTTCAATATTGCATGATTTATGCTCTAAACACCACTTTTCACACTTCTTTGTTCATACTTCATCTTCATAGAACAGATGACATTCCTCACATTCATAGAGTCCGTTAATCTTCTTCATATTCTAACTTTTCACTTTAACGAATATCACTAATATGATAGAGGAATTTGAGGAAGGAGATAATGCAAAATGATAGGGTCGGGAACAGCTTAGATAAAAAGTTAGTTTTGTCTAAATTCATAGAGGGAAATCATCCTCTAACGGAGGTTACTCCAACTCCATATAAACCGAAAAGCCTTTGAATACTCAATTTAGTTTATCAGGGGGAATAACAACAAAACAGATAGATTCCCAAGAAATTGATTGCTATGGTCCAAGACATATCAAGCCCGTTTACATATGGAACACCAATATACACTACAACAGTTAATTCTGTACGTCACTATTTAAGAAAACGGGATTTCTTGACCTATGCCTTTCAGTTAATCCCCGAGCCAGTTGGTTCAGAAACTTGGTCACTCGCTTGGGGGTATATACAACAGCTTGATGATATTATTGGATCCCCAAAACTAACCAAGATTGATGCTCTCAATCTCTTAGAACAGGAACAAGAGATTGTGGAGCTGGGCTTAGAGGGAAATCTCAATGTACCACATACTGCTCCTATTCGCCACCTCTGGCTTGCTCAGTTCTTTAACAACGAGCACAAATACTACGAAGGAGAAGCGCTACAGGTTGTAAAAAATCTATATGAATGTGCTTGGAGTGACGTGGAAAGGAAAGGCAAAATTCTCTCTCAGACGGCCAGGGATATGCTCCTACAAAAAAAGATCAGCAACTTCTTCAAGCTGTACTTCATTTTGGGAGATTTTGACCTCAGAAACCAAATTGACGACTTCTCTTATTTGTTGGGCATGGGTTTAGGTATGCTTGACGATGTCCTCGATATGGTTTCAGATTACGAGGCGGGTTATGTGAATATCACACGTGAGGAAATGAAATCCTTAGGCATCGACCTTGAGCCTGAAGATAAGGACTTCTTGCAGCAGGTCATTAAGTCAGACTACCAGACACTCAGGGCGAAAAAAATAATGTCAGTCTTGCTCAGAGCAAGAAGACTGACCCGTCACGTACGTGTCCCACTTGTTCGTGCTCTCCTCATACACCTAACTGATATTTTTGCAGCTCCAATTCTAGAAGATAAACTGATTCCTGGACAGCGTTTCTTCTTTAAAGGAAGTAGCTTGTTAAATCGTTTCCTTCCCGAGAATGAGGCTATAGCATATAGAATTGGACACAAGTTCACTAGGTTCTTTCTCATGAACCCAAAAGTAGTTTCGGTCTTCTTTAGACAAGCGAGTGTAACAGGGGATAAACATCTAGCAGTAACCAATAAACAAGCCATTGACTCTGTAATGATGACTAGTTTGTTAGAAGAGAAGAAGACCAGCGATATATGCGTTGATCTGTTAGAAGGCGACTTCCGAGGTAGAATCATAGGACTCTTAGAAAGCATCGCCGCAACTGAAGCCAGACTCTCTGCAGCTGAACTTGCTAAGAAAGTTACAACTGAGCTAGCGATTGAAGAAGAGAATCAGGTTAATCTAGTATTCATCGAAGCCATGAACGTCCTGAAACGGAGTGAGTATGCACATGTACCTATCGAGAAGAGAGTCCTCCTAATTCCACACTGTTTGCGAGATCCTGAGAGATGCAAAGCACCAATCGATGATGAGGGCTATCACTGCAAGAAGTGTGGTGCGTGTGTCATTGCCGATATCACACGAAGTGCTGAAGAAAAGGGACTCAAATGGTATATGGTTGGCGGCGGCTCACATGCCATACGGATTATCAAGAATGCCCAACCTGGGGCAGTACTCGGAATTGCGTGCTTCGATGAAGCGATGATGGCTATTGAGAAGATTTCCGAATATGGTATTCCAGTACAGGCAGTCTTGCTAAGTAAGGATGGGTGTGTCAATACTGAGGTGGACTTCGACGCAGTTCAAGCCAAGCTCGATATCCAATAATCTGTTAATAGATATGATTCAGGTCATCATCCAAGACAAGTATCTCAAAATCTAAGCTGTTTCGTAGGGGAAGATAGGCTCAACTCATTTTGACAAAACATTGCAAAAAGAAAAGGGTGGTTCAACAGCGTATAGGTAAAAGGGTAATTCCCTGTTATTCCTATCCCGTCAGCTTCCTTCAATGCTGAATCATGAATCATCAATATAATGTGCAAGATCTATCTGACGAAGTTTTTCCGAAACCAACAGATGATTGATTCCAGATTTTATTGTGCGATTACTGTACCCAGAAGACCTGAGATTTTCAAATATGACCTTTCGAGAGATTCCTTCTTGGGTTTGGTTAGATCGTACTACATCCAGTATTTCACGAGATATCTTTTCAAGTTCGTCTTGATGAATTGGTTCGTTTTCTAATCCAATCACCTTTGAACCCAGATTAACCATAGAGCTGGAATATAATAAACATAAGATAGAGAATACTAGAAATATCATACCTTCCACATAACTGACAAAAGATATGTTGAGTAATCCTGAGTAGCCAAGGGTTAGGATTCCAAGTAGAACAATTATGCAAAATGATGCTAATACAAGAAGGCCACGATAGTAATTAGGTCTACCTGCTGCTTGACAATCTAAAGAACAATAAGTGCCATACTGCCGCCACATAGGAGAAAGGTTCACTCGTTTTCCACACCATTCACATTTTGGCGTGTTATCACCATACATACCTCGTTTCGGATATTGATCTCTATTGCTCGTTATGATACACCCGCCTCAAGGTTACTTGGTGTTGAATCAATATAAGACTGAGCTTGGGAGACGGTGAGGATTTGTTTTCTTGCTTATTTGACGATATACCTTCGTTCTAGCCACTCTCTCCATTCTGTAAACTCAGGTGTACCAGATATCGATGCAATATATTTCTCAAAGGTGCATCTAAAAACATACCGTTTTTTCACACCCTTTAGCAGAGAAACATATCTTGGTATTTTTTTGTGAAAGTGCTCATTTCCATTTGGAAATAATGTAATCGAGTAGAACTTGTCAATAACTTCATGTTCTATCATGGACAATCCGAGTAGATGGTTCCGCCATATCTGACGAAGTGGGTCTGAACCGAATATTTCGTCATCTGGATTATTGAAACACTGAGACGCTCTTGCAGTTTTCCAATAAGGTGATTCATGATCCTCAACATTGGTCTTCTCTGTTTTTCCGATTCTATAATCTTGCTCGGTATACTTAACCTCGATTCCAATGCCGATCTTTTCACTCGTTGGTGCTCTAACCTCAATATATGTATCAAATGATGTTCCATCGTTCAAATAGTAGTCACGCGGTGTCGGAGCGTATTCCATCCCGACGAAATCTATTGCAATACAATCAATCCCAAATGCACGTTTTATTATTTCTATGGCTTTGGTTTGATTTGTTTCTAGTGGCGCAAGTAGATTGAATGGAATATGCTCACTTCGAAGCATATCAGCATCACGCTTTTTTGAATATGAGGGATATCGATTCCGAAGAACCGCCCTTGAATTCAGCTTATCGTAGTAATTCAGCAACATTTGAGCGTCTTCATCAGTTAGCCGATTCCCATATTCTTCATAATCGACCCTCAACACTTCTGCTCTGTACTTCGATTGATGTAGCCGGGCAGCTGCTT
>JABCTV010000258.1 GCA_018238205.1 Candidatus Thorarchaeota archaeon | reverse complement strand
ATTGTCGAGAATATGTCTGAATTCATTTGCCCGAAATGTGGCGAATCATACAAAATCTTTGGTGAGGGAGCAGCTAAGAAAGCATCAGAGGAGTATGGAATAGAACATCTTGGAACACTTCCTTTGGATCCAAGAGTAATTACTCTGAGCGACAAGGGAACTCCCTTTGTAATTGAAGAGCCCGATTCAAAGGTGGCACACGCCTTCTCTGAACTTGTAGATAAACTTGCAAATAAAGTAGGATTAGCTTAGTAGATTCTTGCTGGAAATATAATGTGAATTGAGCGCAGATGGAATTAATCCTCTTCGCTCTTTTCCTCTACTGATTCTTCAATCTCATCGAGGTCTGGTTCGTCTTCCGCTTCTTGATCTTCTAAGGGAATATCCTCAGCAACATCTTCAGGCAAATCCTCTGCTGCACTTTCTTCTGTTTCTTCATCTGATAGAGCTTCTTCTGCCTCCTTAACATCATCAGGTTCATCTTCTACAGAATCAGAAGTGACTCCTGGTTTGAGTTTGAGGATATAGAGATATGCAATAAATACACTCACGAGTGCAAGACCCAGAGTTATCCAGAGTGTGCCATCAAGACCAAACCATGCAGCAGGATTAATTGTTAGTTCTGGTCGTGGGACGTCAAAGATTACGTGCTGGAACCACATAGGAATAGTGAATGCCAAAGGTATGCATATAGTCACTAACAGAATAATAGACATGATTATCTCTGCAGTGTAGTTCAATATTCGTTTGAGGGTGCTATCTACTGCTTTCTTTGCCATTGTCACGGTTATTCGCCTTGGCTTGGAAAAATTCATACTCCTTTAAAACTTGCTGGCAAGAGAATGTTTGTACAAGAAAAGGGAGGAGAGGAGGAGGGGTCCATAAGGAGAAGAGAGGAGAGGAGGGAGTGACAGATTCGCGTTTGGACCCCTGTCCAAGATATAATAGGAAATAATAGCATATAAGCATTGTTGATATGGATTGGACTTGGCGTACTCGATTTCAAACCTCTAAAGATTATCAGAATACTTATCGGCACGCGTGCACATGGAATTTCAATTGAATGTAGAAATCAGCTAACACAAACAGGGGATTATGGTGGAAAACGTACAGCAATCATCGTGGGAGAGCCAAGTAGTTCTATTCCTGTTTGTAATGTTTTTATCAGGTTTTGTGATTACCGGAATTTCTGGCTTCGCATGGAATATTCTAAACTTGAATGAATTCTCCTTAATCCTAGTTATTCTTTCATTCTTGTTAGCAGTTTCAGCGGGTGCTGTTCTGACATACTCATTTGTTTCATTTTCTCAAAATCGTGAAGTAAGACATCTGATGCTTCTACTGATGAGCGCCAACATAATCCTCTGGATATTCCTATTCCTTCTTTCACATCCATCCTCAGCGAACTGGTCTGTGTTCTTTTCTGACAAAGACAGAAATCGCACCTTAGGCATGGCCCTAGTTTTGATAATTATCCCCACCATACTTCTTGGTTCATTCACTGGTGAATTAAAGCCGTCTAGACCTAGCGTTTTTCTTTTGATCACATGGGGAGCCATAATTATGCCATGCATAAGTCTGTGGTTGTTTTTCAGTATCGACCCAGTGTTCATTATGGTTACATCTGAAGGAGGTATTGAAGGACTGACAACGATTGGAGCAATAATCTCAATTGGTTATTTGATTTCACAGATTATTGCGCTTCCACGAATCATTCACAAGTGGTGGAAGACTAAAGACCCGATCGACCTTTCCCTGATGTTAGCCCTTATTCTCTGGATCACAGGAACAATCTTTATCATAGTTCTCTGGGACCCGCTCCAGATTGCTGAGTTACTCTGGATAGCTACAATAATCACAGGATTTATTCTAATAGGAACTGTGCAATTTGTGACATCTATTCTTCACCCTCATAGATTTTTGGAAAGCCAAGTTTCTCAACGAACACAAGAGTTGAACCAATCAAAACTAGAGAGTGATTTCTATCTCAGTATGTGGACACACAAATTGGGGAATTTCCTCCAAGGCATGGTTACTTACCTTGATATCCTAGAATATGCATCGCAGAACAGTGAAGATGATACTAAGACTCGAGTTGTTGCCAGAGACCTCAGTAGAGAAGCAATAATTGTGAATCAGCAAGTCACCGATCTTATGAGAATCAGAGAAAGACAACATCAAGTCTTGTGGCCTGTAAATTTACAGCAAGTTCTCAAGGAAGCAGTTAATTCCACCGATCAAATGATTGGAAAAGGGAACTTCAAAATCGAGTATGTGAAATTGCAAGATCATATTGTGATGGCAGATAACTTCCTGCCGTTAGTGTTTCAAAGCCTGATATCTTTTCATCACAAGAAGAGAATCGAACACCAATCAATATTCTCAATCGCGATGGAAACAAATGATGACACTCTTGAGATTATTTTCAAGTCACGCGGAGAAGCCATACCTCAAGAGCTTAAAGATTTCATGGAGAACGGTGAGAATATGGACAAGATAGCTCTTGACTTAGACTTGTTCACTGTCAAACTACTGGTTACCCGATATCATGCCTCGATAAAATGTGAGCGAATTGAGGATGCTTCTGAGAATCTATGTATTATTGATTTTCCAAAACACAAAAAATAGAGAGAGAGAAAGGGGGCCCGTAGAGAACATGGAGAGAAACTTTGTTTCTGAGAGAGAAGGACCCCCTGGCCCCTATTATGTAATAGTTTAGAATATATTTAAGGAAAATGCGTATTGCGAAGAGTCTAGCTAGGAATTTTCGACAAATTCGGTCATGTTACATGATTTGAAAAGTCCAGGTGAGGACGAGAGTGTGTTTTTTTGCACTTCTCGCAAAGTACTATTGATTGATTGCGAAATCTACAACAATTTAATCAGGTTATTGAATATTCCACAATTCTTATATACAAATTTGTACTAATTAATATTGAAGTGTGAGAGGCGCCAACTCCCTCCTGAAATCCTAACACACATCCTCTCCTCCTCAAACGCAAGCAACCGATTTTTCGGCGCCTCTCACGCTCTCATCCCGCGCTACCGCACCCAGTTTTTCAAATCGAACTAATCAATAATCGTTACAAGTAGAAAGTATAAGGAATACATCAATCAGATTGTGGGAATCATGTTCATTTCGATAGGAGCATAGCCATGTGAGAATACTTCCACAACGAAAGGATCACTGGCTTCAGCAACCTTCGTCCAAGAACCATTATCTCGGCGGTAGTACGCAAAATGTGAGTTTCCATGTCTAATTTCTATGATGGACTTGGTTGGAAGAGTTGTAAGATCCTTGGTCACAAGATAGGTCGAGGAGCTTGAGGACTCTTCTTCTGGCTGTGAGAGAAATACTGGAAAGATTCCTTTAACGTCAGGCAGAAGCAGAGCAACATGTGGTCTATCAACTGGATTCCACTTCTTTGGCACCGGTGGGTAGCGGCAGGTGAATGCTCCTGATGCAGAGCGGAGTACCAAATATGTTCCTTCGTCAATCGATGACATGTCTGTGTTAACCTCTAGCGTGCTATCGTGTTTATCCAGTTTCTTTGATGAAATTGTTTTTTCAACAGAACTAGGAGTATCTATTGATTGAACACCGATGTCATCATCGAAAATACTGCCTGTCACATTATACTTAGTCGCGAATGTGTATATAACCTTCAGTTCGTTATAAAACAGGTATTTGATACTCT
>JABCTV010000257.1 GCA_018238205.1 Candidatus Thorarchaeota archaeon | reverse complement strand
TTTCTGTACGGACAAGAATGATCCATAACCAGGAATCGTTACATTGTAGATTCGAGCCAATCTTTGATATTCTAAGTAGATCTTTGTACCGTTGAGAAGCTCATAATAATCCCCACTATTATCATAGAAGAGTATTCGCTCTTCAGTGTAGGTTGAATAAGGATACATAATCTCCCTCATCCGGATGGGATAATCGACACCATCAATTGTGATGTATGGAAATTCATCTACTGCTAACCAGTCAGAAGCGCCCAATGAGCTGTTAAAGACACCAATCTTAGAGGTAATGTCAACAAAAAGGTCATCACCCATGTAATCAAAACTATAGACCCATTCTGGCCGCCAGATACCAATATCATGGAAACCAATCTCAGAAGAGGGGTCTAGTATCCAAGTGTTGTTTGCAAACTTGAAGTCCCAATAGTGCGTAATCTCTCTAACACTATCTGTTAGATTGACAAGGAATGAGTAGTATAGGTCTCCACCACTTGTATAAGTCGTGATATCGCTAACTTCTGCAAATATAACATCGGATTTAGTTAGTTCCGATTTTAGATCCCAAGAATACCATTCATCTGATGTGACCCATTCGCCAGTTTTCTGGTTGAAGTAGTACCACTCGTAGTACCAGCCCTCAACCCATTCATCTGTGTAAGTGAGATATTCACCATAGATCCATTCAGTGTTTCCAGTGGTTTCGTTGTACTCATAATGCCAATCAGTGACAATGGTTTCACCCCATTCCCAGTGATAGCCGTAAGTTAAGTTTTCCATAGCAGTGTAGTTGTATGCAGTCAAGGTTACACTTTCATCAGCACCAACAAGAATCTCGTAGTACATGTCTGAGTAACCGTACATGTCTTCAGACCAAAAGCTCTCGTAAGAGTTCATTTCAAAGAGAGCACCATCAATGTCAGAAGCAAGGTCTGCACCACCCTGAAGTCGACCCAAAACTTCGAATGCGGTTCCGGGGTCTGCAGGGAAGAACCAACTGTATATTGGGGAATCATCGACGCTAAGCAGTTTTGCAATTGTGACAGGAGTTTCAACTGCTACTTCCTTGGCATCATAGTATTCTTGCCAAGTCATTAGAGCATCGCCTAAATCACTAGCACTTACTCCGTATTCATATCCCTCATTATCGATAACGCGATCTTGGAATGTTATGACCGCCCCCTTGGGTGCGTCTTCTGTAAAGTGTCCAATAAATTCTACGCTAATGACACCATCAGCAGTGTATGCATTGCTTAGAGTTGAATTCAGTTCATAGAACTGAAATGGTGCGCTTTCAACTGGTTCTGTATACCAGACGAGTTCAGAGAATACATCTGGTTGATAGGATGGTAGAGGATAAGTCCAATATGTGAACCCGTAAACTAGTTCAAATGCAGCTGATGTAAAGTTGTAGATATACATTAAGCGCATCTCATCGGATGTTGTGTAAGAAACAATATCATAATTATCTGTAGTGAAATTATACTCAGCATAGCTATAGTCATATTCACGGTAATCAGAGCTATAGTAATAGTATTCTTGAGAAGTGAAGTCACCCCAAACCATTTCTGGAACAGTAAATTCAACCGAGCTATTATAGACATAGGTTTGGATTTCGGAATCATAAACCCAGCCACCAGTATTAGTGACCATTTCCATATGTTGTCCAGTATAGTTTACTGGAATCATCATGTCACCAGAGTAACTTGTCCACAGCATTGCATAGGCCAAATCACCATTTCCAGTGATATTGAATCTCATCAAAAAATCGGCATCGCGACTAACGCTGTAAATCACATCGCCTGCGAGATCCTGCTTTTCTAAGGTATATCCACCATAGTATGCATAAGTGAATGCTTCAGATCTGGGAATACCAATAGCAATCATGTCAGATTCGTACTCTGTACTCCAGCGAGGTCTTGCATCATAGTAATTGCCCTCGTCATCACTAATGGATGCATAAGGACTGTACAGACCTGTTGGTGTATCAAGATCATATGTAACTTGGAAAGTCACATAGTACATAGAATCATCACTTGCAAAAATACATTCAGGTGAATTTATTGAAACGTACGGTGGTGCGGAGTATCCAGATGTGTAGTTCTCACTATATGACGAAGCAGACCAAGTTGGTGGTGTACCATTATAGAAATCAAAATTGAAACTTGCACTGAAGTTCATATCAGGACTGATATACCAACCATTTACATAGACACTCTGAAGCCCAGCTCCTCGAAGAATACTCTTTGGTATGGAAATTCTCCATGTAATCTCTTCATCAAGTGGAATGAAATCTAATTTGTCAATTTGACTTCCATTATTGAAGAATAATTCATAATTTGCTCGAGGTCCAAACATCCAATTATTATTGGACCATGTCCAAGTGTCGTTGTAGTTGCCAACATCAGTATACCAGTCCACGTTAGTTCCTTCATCCGCCGGAATGGAATAACTAACAGGATTTGGATTAGTCAGATAACTCGGTTCCGTGGTGGTTTCTAAGTAGTTTTGCGGAACAGCTGCAGAGTTACCCGCCAGTGAAAATGAAACTACGAACAATGTCACTATGAACAAGGCAAAGGTCTTGTTGAATAATCGCATTGGTAGCATTGTAATCGTCTCCACGACGCAGCCAGAAATGCATGACCTAGCACAAAATGCAGTGGTGTTTCAGACAGACTGAATTCAGAATCTGGCGGCGTCAGTGAATATAATCTATCTAACAATAATAGGATAGTCTATATAATAAAAGGATTTGTTGCACATATTATTATGCCACAAAAGGTTGTAATAATACAGTAACGAATTAATGACAACAATGATATGCCATTGATGAATAAAACCTAAGCGTGGGTACTGAATATGAAAATTGAGGCTGACTTGGTTGTCTTCAACGGCAACATAATCACAATGGATCCTCAGAAACCAATTGCCACAGCTCTTGCTGTTAAGAGTTTCAAGGTGTTAGCGATTGGGGACGAGGATGAAGTCATAGATTTAGTACCTACAGCCAAGAGAGTTATCGATCTTGGAGGGAAAACAGTTGTTCCAGGATTCATTGATGCCCATACTCACCTGACAAGTGCGGGAATTAAACAGGCCCATGTTCAGCTTGATAATGTTAAGTCACCTGAAGAAGTCATTCAGAAGCTGATGGATGATGGTTTTGCCTATAAGTGCTATTGCAGTAAAGAAGAGCTGGATGTCATGCGTGAAGCGCAAATTGCAAAAAAAGAAAAAGCGCGTTATGACCGTCGTTGTCGAAATCTGGAGGTACCGCCTGCAGGCAAAGAGGATATTGCGCCTGTGATCCGCTTTAAAACTAATATTGATGGTGAAGTCGTTATTAATGACCATGTTAAAGGTCAGATTATTATTAACAACAAAGAACTTGATGACTTGATTATTGCCCGTGGTGACGGGATCCCTACATATAATTTAGTAGTAGTTATTGATGATCTGGACATGGGGATAACGCATATTATCCGTGGTGATGACCACCTTAATAATACCCCCAGACAGATTAATATACTTCAGGCTATGGGAGCTGAAATTCCTGAGTATGCTCATTTGCCTATGATTCTGGATGAACAGGGCGCTAAATTATCCAAACGTCATGGCGCAGCCAATTTATTGAACTATCGTGATGAAGGCTATTTGCCTGAAGCTTTATTGAATTATCTGGTGCGTCTGGGCTGGTCACACGGCGAT
>JABCTV010000256.1 GCA_018238205.1 Candidatus Thorarchaeota archaeon | reverse complement strand
TCGACATATTCCAAACCCATCGATGCGAAAATCACCTCGCATCACAACACCTGCTACAATACTCTGCTTGTCTTCTCGAATGAAACTCTCAGCAATTGCCAGAACACGAACTCCTGTTTTCCATTGTGGAGTTACTCCTTGAGATGTTGTTTCGAGTGATTGGACTCGATATCTTTCATTCATACAATTTTCCCCAGTACAACTTTACTTACACTCATTTCAATAATAACCATGAAAGATTTAATAATGCGCATTTATATTTGCGTAGTAACGAATAGAGTTAGGTTAAGTGGGTATTATGTTCGATCCTGGCTTTGATGAGCTACAAGGGAAACTTCGGACGATAATGGAGGAATCCACTTCACTCACTGGCGGTATTCGCGCATGGATGCTTTTGTCCAAAGAAGGACTTCCAATATCATCAGCCGTACCTCAGGGTCTAGAGGAAGCAGAGATTGCCGCGATGGCAGCTTCAATTCTTGGCGTAGCAGATCTTGCAGCTGAAAGATTAGATCAAGGGACACTTGAGGAAATTCTCATGACAAATGAGAAAGGTCTAGTTATCATGCGAAGTGCTGGCGAAAAAGCAATTCTAGTTTTAGCAGCGAGCAAGGGAACAAAGACAGGGTTACTTGTGTATGCTGCAAATACTGCTGCAGAGAAAATTGCCCCGCTGCTCTAACCATCCAGAATGTGGATGAGCCAATATAATGCTTGAAGAACCAATCTCCAGTCTTGATCGGAACGATATTGTTCATTTAGTGCCCAATTATCTAGAAAGAAATTACTGCCAGTAGCGAGCAATCTACCTCCAAGTGTATTCTCCAATCCAACTAAGACGGTACGATTTTCTTTTTGGATAGTGCCAGTTCCATTAGTCCAATAAATTTCAGCCCATGCCAACTCGAAGACATCACCTGTGAAATTCATTGAGCACCCACTATAATCAAAAGAATCCAAGAATGCTGTGACAGGGTGATTATGCATTTTTGTAATCTCAGTTGTTGAAGGAATGCCATTAATGATAATTGTGATTGGTGGTACAACATCATAATTCAGTGTGATGTTAAATGCTGAAAACAATTCATTTGCATTACTCAAATCCAAGCTTCCGTTCGATAGGCCAACTAGGAAAAGACTACCACCTTGATCCCAGTATTGAACATAGGCATCGATCTCAGATTGTGAATACGTGTACAATGAGTTCTTTGTGACTGTATTGTTGACCATATGGTATGACCAAGCACATGGATCCATGACAAACACTGCATCATATCGACTAAGCAATCCATATGTGATTTCGGTCGACCGTCCAAGTTCATCAACAGAGCTACCCAGTTCGTTGATCCTTAATGCTAGCTCACGAAATTGACCATAAACTGAATCAATGGCCCAAGGAGTGTGGCTTGTATCAATCGCAATTTCTTTGAAAGGAACTTTAGCATTAAAGTGAAAAGATGTTCGCATATTCAGATAATTCGGTGCAATGAAGGTCACCCAAGCATCGATATCTTCTACACCTTGAGAAGCTATTACATTGACTACAAGAGTAACCTGTCCAGTTTGATTGACACTTATTTCTGATGGACCATGTATCCATCGAGCATGTGTTCCCCGGTATACCAATTCGAATGTAACATTGCTACTGCAATAGATGGATACAGGAATGGATACAGAATGATTGACAAACCAGTGCTCAAACGAGAAAGGACCATCAGTTGGATTAAGTGTGGATACAAGAGGTAGTCCACCAACTTTCTGCGCGTTATCAATATAATCCAGAGCAGATTGAATATCAACGAAACCAGCACCGACAATCCATTCTTCATAGGGTAATTGTATAGCGCTTATCATCAATGCGGCCTTTATCATTCCAGGAGTCCAAGACCAATCATTGTGAAAACAATGGGCAATTATCTTGACTGCAGAGGCGGTAATGATTGGGGCAGCAAAACTTGTTCCAAACACGGTTCCACCATTTTCTTTATAGTATCCCCAAGCAGAGATATCAGGCTTCACGATACGATCACGGAGTGGACCTGTTGATGTGAACCCATAGGGAACTAATTGGTCGTCAACACCTGCAACTGCGATAGCTTCATCATATGCAGCAGGTGATCCGATAGAACTTCCAGCTATACCATCGTGACCTTCGTACCCTGCAGCAGCAACAACACAGACACCAAGTTCAAATGCCCACTTTACAGCATCACCCACAATATCGGTTGTAACGAGACCTATACCTAAACTAAGGTTGATGACGCTACAGTTTTCTTCCAGAACTGCCCATCTGATAGCTTCAACTATTCCTACCGCTGTGGCTCTATCATCATCAGATACAACCTTTGCATTGATGATCCCAGCATCTGGAGATTCCTCGGCAACAATCTTTGCAATGTAAGTTCCATGAGGATTGCCACCGGGCATACTATCAACTGTATCATTATCAGTTTCAAAGTAACCATATGATGAATTGATGAAACTCTTTTGGGAAAGCACTCTAGATTCAAGTTCAGAATCAATGTTTATCCCTGAATCAATGATTGCGACCCTCACATCTAATTCAGGTTCGGGGTAGGTTTGAGGTAGTGCCTGTAGATATGCAAGGCTTGCGATAGTAATGATAGTAATCACTAGTAATGCAGTACCTCTACATCGAGTTGGCTCCCCGTCGACCAAGGTGTTCATCATCCATAGAAGATTATTTAGAACACATAAAGGCTACGTGAAAGACGCAAGCCATCAGCTCTTTAAAGCAAATGCTTAACTTTCTTGAATTGAACATCCAAAGAGGTAGTGTTTGATAGATGGTCATCGATGAACCTGATGCTTATGCACTAGAGGATATAGATGAAGTGGGAATAGGAATATTCGAACCTGGTTCTCACTTAGAGCGCTCTATGGACTGGGCTAGATTCTCTCACGTCCTATTCCTGGTAGTGACAGGATGGGTGATGATGTTTGTCTTAACAATCATCATTATGATTCCCATGATAGGAGTTATTGGCCTCATTGGAGTCCTTACCAACCCTTGGGCACTAATAATCCTGACTCTTGCAGAGTTTGGTTTTGTCATTCCCATTTACAGGTACGTCAAGAAAGAGGGGATAAGCTTCAGATCAATCGGTCTGAAAAATATGCTCTCGTTGAAGGATATCGCACTTGGCATTGTTGTTGGTTTCCTGATGCTCGCCGCCAATCTTGTAATCTCATACTTCATGGCCCAATTAATTCCTGGGCTCGGAGAAGATGAACAATTCTTCTTCCCGCCGTCTAGTGAAATTGAGAAATTGATCTGGGTATCGCTTTGGACAGTTGCCATGTTTGCAATTGTTGGTTTAAGTGAAGAGATTGTATTCAGAGGCTTTCTACAACGTCGAATGGAGATGTACTACAGAGAAAAGGGCTCTAAGAACTATAAACTACGTGCATTAGTGATTACCAGTTTCATCTTTGCAGCAATCCATCTGGACATAATCGGGCTTTTTACACGATTTGTACTTGGGCTATTTCTGGGCTACTTGGCACAAAAGCGGAACTACTCAATCATTGGGCCCACGGTAGCTCACGGGATAAATAATTCAGTTGTTGTGATTTTGGCGCTCCTTTTAACATAGAAAGGGTACGAATTCCTGCAAACTGAGTACATTGGTAGCCATTTTGGGCGATATGATGCCTTATTTTGTGAAATAGGCAGTACAAAAACAA
>JABCTV010000067.1 GCA_018238205.1 Candidatus Thorarchaeota archaeon | reverse complement strand
TAGCAGACGGTGTTTCCACAGCATTTACCATGGCAGGGTCTTCACTCCTCACAAACTCCACAAGTGAAGTCTGGTCATTGCAGTCGGCCACGGACTCCCCTTTGGAGGCTGGTGTCCTCTGGGGGAGTGCGGACTTCCCATGAGAAGAACGAGTCTTCCTCCGGGCTTTCAGTATGACTCTATCCTTAGAGGTGAGCCACATCCCTAGTCCGTTCATAATGTTCTATGGTCATGCGAGTATATGAACTCATACAAGAAACATACCCTATTCCATACGGCTACTCTTCCTTATAATTCAGGAAGGACTTACGTTAGTAGATTAAGGGTCCAAGTGCAGGTTTCGTCACCTAAAGCCCTACAGGACTCTTGATAACTCTCAGCTGAGAATCCACGTAGTTTCATAACAGCATCAAAAACTCCGCTGATAAGTGCACAATATTGTAACCCGGGCATATCGTTGATTACAACACCTTGACAGATAGGACAATTATCATCAGTGAACTTGATTGTCTTCTTGTCATTGCTGATATGTATGGCTGTGAACTCCTGACCAGAGTTTACTTTGTATGCTAGCTGTAGTGTTTTTGAGAATTGGTCAAAAGAAACAGCATGTTCTCTAATTTTATCAGCATAATCCATGAGAAGTGTTTCACCAACGCGAAAGCCAATGGAATTCATCTTGTTATTGATTACATCCACACTTTCACTTGTACTCATAAGTAAATTCATGAGTTCACGGTAACTCGCTTGAAAGAGAACTTTTGATACCTTATCAGTTTTCAATTGCCATCCAAGTTTTCCTTTAATACCCATTTTATTCAACCTCTTGTTATTTTATCAGTTCGAATGAATTTGAGAGTCTTACCTCGATAGGGAATAGTACTTTGTAATGCCGCAAAATATTGTATACCTAGTACGGTAGCTATCTGATGAAGTGTTCTCGTTCCATCACAGAGCTCCAACACTGCACGATGTTGTTTCTTTGCCTTTTTGATTTGGCCTTCAAAAAGTGGTAATTCAATAATTTCTTTCTGTCCTGGTTCCTGTTCATCAGGACATTCAACATCGGTTATACTTTCATTCACACACCATGTCACAGCTTCTAACACTTGCTCAACAGGTTTTGCTAAGTGTTCAGCAATCTTGTAGACTGTCATCTTCTCATCAATGACTAGAAGAATGTCAACCCCAAGGTTCGAATAGGTTCTCTTCATCGCTAGGTTCAATTTGGAATCTAGAGTCATTGCTTCGCTGTATCGTTTACCTCGTAGTACAACACATCCATGAAAAACCTCTACCTCTTCCGCTTCTTCGCTCGGAAGCGATTCTTCCTCCTCTTCTGGGAGAACCTCCTCAACCACATCAGGCTCTTCTATAACCACCTCAATCTCAGGTTCTGGAGCGAATTTTGGAGGTGGGGGTAAATCCACTTGAACTAAGAGATCTACAACAGCTTGTGTTCGAGAGAGAGCTCCTCCAAGATGAAGTTCAGGAGTAAAAAGAACTACAAGTACCCACTCTGGATCTACTCGTGCAAGAATCACACTGCCTTGATCCGTCAAGATGTTCATTAGTTTCAAGTCATTTACGTGAATTTTGAGCGTTCCCTTAATTTGTGGTAGTACTTCATCGGGTAGTGAAAATGAGAGAAATGGATGACCAACGTTTGTTACTAACGCGTACCCGCTAACTGAGTCATCAAACTTCAGTTTCGTCAGTACACGTTCTAATTTCAATTAGTTCACCTAACCTAGCGAATCCATTCCCTTTAATCGGTTGAAACTACTCCATAAGTAGCTTCTTACCAATGCTTGAGAGTGTAGGTTTGGATTTTAAACAATGTATCACATCATTTCGACTAGGTGGACTAGAGTCGTGTGATGAAATATACAATGCCGCAACTGTATTTGCTAACACCAATTGGTCAATTTGATTCAAATCAAGAAGTAGACCATAGATGAGACCAGCATTCCATGCATCACCCGAGCCACAGACTACTTTACTATCAATCTGAAATGCAGGAACGGATACAATATCATCCCTAAGGATACTGGTGGCAAAATACTGGGTATGTAAGATAATTCGAACACCAGTTTCTCTTGAAATCAACATGGCACCCTTAATCCATTCCTCAGGTTTGTTCACAATATCTAACCATTTTTCATGACCAGTAAGTGCCCATGCCAACCAACCAACTTCATTCTCATTGAGTCCGAGAACATCAACTATTCCGCTACTAATTGCGTTCTTCAGAAGTGGTTTGATCAAAGCAGAATTGCTGGATGGGTCTCCTATATCCATGAAAGTTATCGCTTGAGTAGATTCTTTTACCATTTTGAAGAGGTCATGTGCAAGTTCTGCTCCGTATTTGTTGTGATTCAGGTTTACAAGGGCAACTAATCCACTATCATTAATCAGTTGAATATCGGACGAGGTCAGATCAGAGAATTTGAAATCGGTTGCAGAACCACTATCACTAACCATGAGATTGACCTTTCGACCTTCAAATTCTGTTTCGATTGATACTGTACTTGATAGTTGTCCATCGGTGTGGATGTGATTAAGGTCAAGGCCATGTGGTGCTAGAGCTTTTAGAAGTGATGCACCATATTCATCTGTAGTTACTATCATCTTGGAATCAAGACCAAGAGCAAATAGAGCTGAGGCTGTGTTTACACAATTACCTCCACGACGGATGAATTGCTCACTACCCATTAAATTTCCTCCACCCTGACGCGCAAGTTTTCCTAGATCCTCAATGAGCTCTTCAAACTTAGGCACTAAAACAAAATGATCCAGAAAGAAATCTGGAAGTATAACTGGATAAGATACCTTGGGGGGATTTGTCAATATGGAGATGAGCCGTGAATAGTTCAGCTCGGTCACCTCAGGACACGATTTAGGTCAACTACACTTTCTTCAGTGCAGCTTTAACCATCGCAGTAATGCGTTCTTCATCAATGCCTGTTTTCTTAGCTACCTTGGGTATATCACAATATGCAAGATCCGAAAAGGACTTGATTCCTGCATCAGCCAGAAGTGGCGCTTCAGATACCTTAACAGCTCTGAGAGATGAAAGTTCTGCAACTGCATCATCTGCCTTGCTAGCAACAACAACTTCTTCCTCAGCAAGTGCAGCAACGATTTCCTGTAGATCCTTCGTGTACTGCTTGAGAGCTTCGATGTTCTCTGGATAGACAGTCTTGCGTCTGAGGTCTATAATTAAGCCCATCTTACGAGCATTATCAATAGTAAGACCAGCCTGTGATGTTTCCTCTATGCTGAAACCACGACCGCGTCTGGGTTTGGCATCCTTTGGACACTTTACAGTTGGTTCCGCAATAATATCAAAGCTCATAGGTTATTCACCTGACTCGGCTCGTGTCTTGAGTCCACTTATCAAGCTTTCGAGATGGCAGTCATTTGCTGTCTATACGATTCACTTTGGTACAGCTGGATGCTTGAAACTCAAATAGAAAATGAGCTTTCCAGATCTCTCTTCCTTCGTTCCGCCCTCCCAATAGCAATCATGTATACAAAGAAACTTGTGACCATAATCATTATCCCTATGAGCAACAATGACACAAAGAGGTTGAGTATGGACATTTCAGACAACAACAACTCTGCAAAACTCACTATTGGAAACCAGAGAAACGGGACAGAACAGACTAGAAAGATAACATGAACTTGGGGCTCGCCTGCAGCATAACACCTAGCTGAGCAGTATCTTTTCCCCCTACTATTACTCCAGCGAAATGTGTTACTCCATTGATATTCTGGCTTCTTGCACCAGCTACAGCTGGTTGCCCTAGTTTCCATATACCGTAATATTCGTGAGGTAAGATAACCTCATTGATTTCTAGTAATACTAGGAAGCTAACACTCCAGGATTTGTTAACAAATTAGGTATGCCAGTGGTCTTAAAGAAAATCCTAAACTAAGTATAATAAACTCCACTAAATAATTTGATTATTTAATGGGTTAATTTATATATATGCTAAGGGACTATATTCAGGAGTTTTCCTAATGCAATTAGAAGCTAAATATGTATTCATAATAAATGCAATTGAAGCACTCTTCTTTGGAATGGGTTTCATTATTGCTCCAGCCATGATAATGGAAATGATCGGACCCGCTACCCTCGTAGTTGGAGTAGCTGGTGTGGTGCTGGGTGTACACTACGGTATTACACTTGTAGCAATTGCGATTCTGATGCTTGTCAACAGAAATCAACCACACTCAGACTTCAGACAGAATGTATTCTTGTTCTTCATTATTCTTTGGACAGGAACTTTCATCTACCAGACCTATATGGTCTTCGCCTTTGGCTTTGAATCTCTGATGTGGATAATTACTATCGTAAGTTCCCTCATCTTTGCGATTCTCTATGGTTACCAATACTACACAAACATGAGCTCTTAGAGTGCAAAGCACCAATCCATCAGTGGCACGGTTCCTAGTCAGATTTCTACTTGGCTCACGTTCATGTTTCGGCTTCTTCGGATTTAGAATTCATCTAAAGATGTCTGTTGAAAAGCATCTGCTTCAAGCATGGATTCCAGCTTGCGCTCCACTTTAGGAGGCATTAGTCCGCTCATCAAACTTTCGAGATGGTAGTCGTTTGCTATCTATCCCGGACTAAGGACAAGTTCAATCAAATATTCAAGTAACTTTAATAGAAGCTTATGAGTGCTCGAATTTTATCTTCAATAATAAGATAAACATTGAAAGGTTAGTAAAAATGGTAAGAGGTCATACTAAACTGGTATTAGCTCTGTTTTTCGTGTCATTTCTGTTTCTGAGTAGCTCTTTGGCCGTTGCCCAATCGGGTGAAATGACCACGATTACATGGCACTCTAGTGTTACAACAAATGCTATCTTTGGATGGCAAGTGACACACACTGATAGCGAAAATGAAACAACCTTGTTTCCACTAGGGGATAAACTGGTTGGTCTTGGAGATGTGATTCAAATCAAATTCGTAGCAAATCCACCAACAGATGCTGAGCAGTTCTTCGGTCTTGAAGGACCTCCTACATGGGTGTATATGTATGTAGATGGACAACAAATTGATTACAACCAGATGGGAGATGAGGGGCTCGCCTTCTTGATACTGATATTACCAGTGGGTTTCGAGTACGATAACGGTACAAGTTTCGGTCTGACTGAGCTTGATCGAATTGGAACTCCCTATGATGATATGGAGAGTTACTATCATGTTAACAGTACTCATATCAATGCCACATTTGTTGACGAATATGTTCGCCTCAACTACATCACTAATTTAGAAACTGGTATTGCAAGATATCTCTCAGCTGAGGTCTATGAATTGGGATTTTCCATGATATTAGAATTTTTCACTGAAGCTGCGAATGTCAATGAAGAAGGTGAAACTGAAACCATTGAACCCGAATACAACACGTTTGTCGGTGTTTCAATGGGTAATGAAATATACCTCATGATCGGAGGCGCAGGTGCTGCAGTCGCCGTAGTTGTCATAATCATCATATTGAAACGAAGATGAGTATTGCGAGAATTTTGAAACTGGGGCCCTTCGAATCCACAGAAAAGGAAGGGTTTCATTTCAATCAACTAAAGAAGAAGGAAATCATAGGACTTTCACCAGACATCGTCCAAAAATGTCTGTTGAAAAGAATCAGTCTTAATCATGGATTCCAGCTTGCGGTCCTGTCGTCTACTGATGGTGCCAAGAAGAGAGAGCATCTGTAGGGCATTTAGAGGTGCATTTCCTGCGAAATGATTATTGAAGTACCCAAATGTGGTTTCAACACTGCTGGTGACCTGTTCCAGACGAGGAATCCAATCTTCAAGCTCATCTATTGAAAACCTGTAATTGAACCAAGGATTCTCACCATGTCCATGCCATCGAATATAGGAAAAATCAGCGGTAATTCGAAGATCAATAGGAAGTTTGGGTTCATCCACGATAACGTTGGCAATATCATAGTCTTCCAGCAGACTCCAGACCTCATTAGTCAACCAAGAGAAGTCCCTGAACTCAATAGCATATCGAAATGAAGGATCTAGTGCGGAAAGGAACGTTTCTAGGTCAGCCATGGTTGACATATCCCAAGGGGGAAGCTGAATCAATAAAACTGGAATACGTCCACGGAGGGGCTCAATGAGTCTGAAGAATTCTGTAAGAGTTGCACCACCCTCACCGGAGATATCAAGACGCGAGTCATGTGTAACTTTTTTCGGAAGTTTTGCTGTGAAGAAAATACTCTCATCAAGGGATGTAAGATGTTGTATAAATTTTGGTTGTGGAAGAGCATAGAATGTTGAATTAATCTCAGCTGTTTCAAAATAAGATAGATATTGTTGAAGCAAAGACGATCCTGATTTGTAAAACACTCCCTTCCAATCCTTATCGTAGGACCAACCGCTTGTCCCAATATGAAGGCCTTTTCTCATTTTATTCACTGACTAAGTATAACAAAAACGTGTTTCTATCTTCCTACTGGAATGATATGGTTCATAAGAGTGTTCACCGAACTATAACTTGTGAAGCCAATGAGAGCTGACGACGTAAAATCTGAGTTCAGTAATTTAGAAATACACATGGGAGATTTCAAAGACCACAAATTCAAGGTAAAATGCACCGTCACATATGACGATCAAATGCTGATTATGGATGGCGGAAAGAAAATTATTAGAATGCATGCCAGAAATATTGGAAATGTTCATTTAGGTAAGAAAGATATTACTATCGCTGGAATGAATTTTGAGATAACAGAGAACGAAGAAGTTAGCGTGGCTAGTGGATCCATTAAACTTGAGCTTGGCGATGACTCAAAGGCATGGTATATGGAACTTTGGGGCTAAAACAAGACCTTTAAACCAGTATTGAACTTCTCTGGTTTGCGGACCCTGAGGACTGATATGATGTCAGAGAAGATTGAAAATATCGAGTTGAGATTCACAGACATTTTAGGCAGAATGAAGGCCATGATTGTGCCATGCAATCCAGTTGATGATTTGAAGACTTTAGCAGCGGATCCTGCATGGAAGAATGGAACCAGTTGTGATGGTAGTTCCGTTACGGGGTTAGCTAATGTAGAAGCGTCTGATTTGAGATTAGACCCAGACCCTTCAACACTCATCGAAATCCCATTCCTTGGCCGGAGAACTGCAGCAGTAATGTGTTTTGTCAGAGAGAAGATATCAACTGGCGCAAACAAGGACTATTTTCCATTAGATAGTAGAGGAAGATTGCATAGTATCGTTGAGGAACACCTACCAGGGAAGATGCAGCTCAAGTTCAAAGTGGAACCAGAATTTCATTTTCTTACTCCCGAAGGACAGCCATTCGATGACGCAGGATATGCTGATACACACCCACTGAACCCAGGAATGGAGGCGCTGTTATCATTGTCTGCAGCTATCAGAAAGATAGGGATTAAGCCAAGAGTAATTCACCATGAAGTTGGAGAAGCACAGCAGGAAATTGAACTTGATTTCGAAGATGCTACGAAGATGGCGGATTATATCTTGATTTTCAAAAATCTTACTCGGTCAATAGCCCAAGATTATGGTATTGATGTGACATTCATGCCAAAGCCATTCCCAGGAGAGATTGGAAGTGGGTTACACTGTCACCTTCAATTATGGGATGGTGAGAAAAATCTCTTTGGAGACACAGAAACTGGAGGCCTTTCCGAAACAGCAAAGCAGTTTATAGCTGGCTTACTCGAACATGCACCAGCAATAACAGCAATTGCAAATCCTAGCATCAATTCATACAAACGCCTAGTTCCCCATCATGAAGCTCCAGTATACATCACTTGGGGAGAAATGAATAGAACTGTTCTGGTCAGAGTGCCTATGTTTGGTTCAAGTGAGAAGGCTGCTGTCGAATTCAGATCAGGAGATGCAATGGCGAATCCATACCTGCTCTTCTGTGCAATTATTGCAGCAGGAAAAGATGGTATCAATAGAAAACTCGTTCCACCAGAGGCCCGAAGTGAAGACGTCTTTCATATGACTGATGAAGAAAGGAACAAGCAGGGTATCAAAATGTTGCCAGCTACATTGAAAGATGCTCTTGATTGCCTTGAGGCAGATTCAGTGATACTAGACGCTATTGGACCAGAGATAGCTGAGAATTACATCAAGCTGAAGCGTAATGAGTGGATTGAATACTCAAATCATATTGTAACTGATTGGGAATGGGATATGTACAAAGACCTCTAGTTAGAATCAAAGTACTTTCCTAAGCGGTCAAATGCCTCATCAACTGCTTCAGGTGTGAGAGGACCTATTGAGATTCGAATATGACCTTCTCCAGCAGCACCAAATATGACTCCTGGTAGTACAAGTGTTCCTGTTGATTGAAGAATATCCATCACAAGTGCACGAGAATCCTTGCATCCTTTCACCTTTGGAAAAATGTAGAATGTACCAGATGTCCGAGGTACCTCTAATTGGTCAATTTCACGAATTCGAAGGTATGCCAGATCTCGAAGTAAATTAAGACGTTCAATCTCCTGTTCAATAGAATCAAGTCCATTCTTCAGAATATCAAGAGCCAGCAGCTGACCTGCAGTTGGAGCACAGATACTAACTGTGTCTTGGACTTTGAGAAATTCATCAGTGAACTTCTTGGGCCCAACTACAAACCCAACACGCCAACCACTCATACCAAATTCTTTCGAGAAACTTCCTAGCGTGATGATATGTTCTACAGCGTCACGCCTTAGCCGAGGACTATAATGAGATGCACCATCAAAAACCATTCTAGAATAGGATTCATCAGAGATTAACACAATATCATGTTGAATGCATATATCTACAATCTGATCTACAGTGTCCTTATCGTAGACAGCTCCTGTAGGATTATTGGGAGATACTAGGAATACTCCTCGAGTCTTCTCATCTATTGCTTTCTCAATATCAGCAGGAATAGGTTGGAAACCAGGTCCAGTTGGAACTTCGACAACATTCCCACCAGCTAGCTTGATTGCCATTACAGAATTGAAGTAGTATGGAGTGGGTACTATGATGTTTTCATTTTGCTCAAGAAGTGTCATGATGGTTCCTGCAAATGCGTTGTTTGCACCAGCTGTAATGACAAGTTCATTCTGAGGATTGACATCAATCCCATTATTTTGACGGAGATATAGAGACAATTCCTCTCTAAGTTCCAAGAGACCCTGATCAGAAGTATACAAGTGAGTTGAGGGGTGTGATAGACGTTCCCGTAAAGCAGCAATTGCATCCTCGGGAGGGATGTGACCTGGTAGTCCCTGTCCAAGATTAAGAAAGTCAGGTGAGGAGATGAATCTCTTAGCTGCTTCAGCCAACTTCACAATAGGAGGGGGCATGATATCTTCTGTTCGAAATCTCATCAGAAAGTTCCTCTTATAGGAACCAGATTACCACGCAAATATCAACAGGGTCTGTACCAGTTCCTTATCAAAAGATTAGAGCCTTACGATATAATCTTCTCGCTCATTGTGACTTGGACATTTTATTATCGGGGCATATATAGAGTATAGAGAGGTGGAATAAGGGAATCATTTCCTGATGTTTCCTATGTTTTCATTCACTTAGAACCACTACGAGTGAAGCTTAATATTGATGAAACGCTAGATTTGCAAAGAGGTTCATGACTATGAACAAAGATGTGAAGGTACTCGGCGCTCCAGAAGCGCAAGTTGTTCAAACAAAAGAGATGAAACTTGATACACCCCTAATGGTCTGTTGTTTCCCCTCTGCGGGAGTAGTTGGACCAATAGCGGCACATACGATAATTGACCAGTTCAAAATGGAAGAGATTGCACACCTGAGGTCAAAATACATGCCATCAGCTGCAGTATTTCTAGAAGGTCGCCTTCGTCATCCGTTCAGAATCTATGGAAGTAATAAACTCAATCTCATTGTAGTCACTGCAGAACTTCCTGTTGCAGAAGAGGGTCTCTATCCAGTGAGCTCGGCAATATTAGATTGGGGAGCTGCTATGGGTGTAAAGGAAACTGTTGTTCTTGATGGAATACCTGTTCAGGGACTACCGTCTGAGCGTAAAGTTCTCTTTGCAGCAGAAGAAGAGAAAGTTGGTGAGCTTGGTAAGAGTGATAAAATGGAAATTCTCGATAAGGGTATAATCACAGGAATAGCAGGTTCGATTCTCGCAGAAACCCTCTGTCGCGAGATGATAGGATTTGCTCTTCTCACTCCAGCCATCACTGTAATACCCGATCCTGGTGGTGCACAGCAGCTACTTGAAGCTTTGAACCAACTCTATGACCTGAAAATCGATCTCACTGAACTCATAGAAGGCAGTGAGATAATCCGTCGCAAGATGGAAGAAATGGCAAAACAAGTTGATGGAATGCAGCAAAAGCAGGCGAATGCAGGACGTAGAGGATACGAAAGGATGTATGCCTAGTTCTTTTGAAAAACAAAACATTGGATGAATGAGTGCCTTTAGTTAGGCACAATTCATTCAATCAGTACAAGCATCGTATGCGTCCTTAGCACCTTCAGCGTTTCTTTCTCCGACTTTGCCACTCCAATTTTCACAGATTATCTTTTGCACTGTTTCTATCTTCACAAGACCGGTTGCTTTAGCAAAAGCTCCAAGCATAGTTGTATTCACAACTGGCAGACCTGCCACTAGAAGCCCGAGTTTGAGCGCAATTCCAGTTCCATCGTATGTGTATACATGACCGGTTTCAAGGCCCAGTTCCTTAGGACTCTTCGGAGAATTGACAATTACTTTACCGCCCTCCTTAAGACCTTCAGTCACATCTACAAATTCAAGAAGTGTAGAGTCAAGGACTGCTACGATGTCAGGTGTATAAATCTGGCTCCGCACGTTAATCTCTTCATCCGCAATCCGGGTGAATGATTTCACAGCGGCCCCGCGACGCTCAGCCCCAAAAAAGGGAAAAGCTTGTACACCCTTGTAACCATCAATATACGCAGCTTTAGCTAGTAGTTCAGCGGCTGTTACTCCACCCTGTCCGCCTCTTCCATGCCATCGTATTTCAATCATTTTCATTTGAAATGGCTCCTTAGCTGACCTTGTAGTCAAGCCTTGCGCGGTAACGGTCAAACATAACCTTTACGTTCGCGCTACAAGTTGAACGCGTGTGGTTCAGATGGACGAATACATGAGCACCAACAAAGAACTCTGGGACAAACTTGCGAAGATTCATCATGATTCAGAGTTCTATGATGTGAAAGGATTCTTAGAAGGAAAACAGACTCTGGACCCGATCGAAGTTGATGAACTACCAAACCTTTCTGGAAAGAAACTGCTGCACCTGATGTGCCACTTTGGAATGGATACACTTTCTCTTGCTAGGCTAGGAGCCAGTGTAACTGGGGTAGATTTTTCCTCGAAGGCAATTGACTTGGCAGCTTCATTAGCTAAAACAGCTGGTATCGAAGCTAATTTTGTATGTTCAAATGTGTATGATGCAGCAAAGGTTCTGGAAGAGAAATTCGATGTCGTATTCACATCTGGAGGTGTAATCACATGGCTTCCAGATATTGAGAAGTGGGCGGAGGTTATTGCATCCTGTCTAAAGCGAGGAGGATTCTTTTACATCAGAGAGTTCCATCCTTTTGGTTACATCTTTGATGACGATGACAAAGTTACTGAACTCCGAGTACGATACCCTTACTTCCAAGGAAAAAAACCATTGATGTTTGAAGATGAAGGTTCGTACGCAGACAAAGATGCAAAAACCGGTAAGATGAAAACATACGAATGGAATTATCCTATCTCAAGAATAATCAATGCTCTGATCAAAGCAGGTCTCCGAATCGATTTCTTTAACGAGTTCACCTATAGCTCATATAAGGCGCTTCCATTCTTGATTGAAGAAGATGAAGGAAGATGGTTCCTACCCGAGAAGAAAGACTCAGTTCCAATGATGTTCTCAATGAAGGCTACTAAGGTGTAGAGGTTTCATCCTCTTTGAGAGCCTTTGCTGCACCTTCAGCAGATTGTGCTGCCTGTTGAAGACCAACACCAGACCCTGCTGTATCAGTTCCAACAATGTAAAGTCCAGAGATTGGAGTTCTGGGCCCAGGTCTATCTAGATCGGTCTGTCCAGGGATTAGTTTTGCACGAGTGGCATATGATGTCTGCACATGTTCCATCTCGATGTGATCTAAGAGTTCTTGGTAATATTTCTCAAAGCCATTGCTCTTCATAATTGCAATATTTTCTTCAACAGATTTTCCAGGTTCGGTCATCATTGCGATTGCAACAAGTTCCTTCCCTTCGGGAGCAGCGCTTGGATCAAAGCTTGAGATGGATACAATCCAACGATCAGGATTTGGATGAACAAGCACTCTATTCTTACGGTCTCCAATTACTACTTTATCAAGACCAAGCCAGAGTGTGATTCCATGAGTTGGATCCATGTTGCACCATTTTTCAAAGAATTCACGACTCTCTTGTGAATCTGATTGAACAATTTTATCCATCGACCATAGTGGTATGTTACTTACAATTCGAGAATGTGATAGGTCTCTTCCAGCTACTGTTAGCCCAGTAACTTTTCCACCATTTTCATGGATCTTCTCGACAGGAGCATTCAGAACATAATCACCGTTGATTGTTTCAACCACTCTCTTGATGAGACCCTCCATTCCACCTATGACATATCCTTCATCGTAATCGCTTGAGCCTAAGAGTAATCGTTTAACAGAACCAAGCTTTGATGATTCCTTATCAGTATCCTTGAGGGTACGCAAAGCCTCGTAAGCAGATGCTTCAGCGATAGGTACCCCAGCTGCCATGTAGATTGCACTCTGCATTACATCCAGCATGACTTGGTTGGTAGCTCCTCGTGACTGCATGAACTCAAGAAAAGAGATATCCTTGTACTTTTTCATCTCTTCTAATTTCATTGTCTTGATCTTCGCACCAATCTTCATGAGACCTAGACGTCCTCTCCAACCCGTGAGTGGCCAGCGAAGGGATTCTCCTAGACTTGAGGGGATATTTCCTGTACGGTCATGCACTCGGAATTCCCAACCATCATGAAGAATAAACTCTGGAGGGGGAGAGAGATAGTTATTCAAAAATCGGACAAACGCACCCCGTGTCACTCTTGTAATCACATGAAGTCCCTGATCAACACGATAACCGTCTACTGAATATCCATGCCATACTCCACCAACACGGGTTCCTTTCTCAATAACGAGAATTTTATTCCCCTCAGCAGACAATGCAAGAGCTGTAAGGAGACCCCCTGCGCCGGCTCCAGCGACAATGACATCATACTTTGACGCATCAACTTGATCAAGATCTATTTCCTGCATGGCTCAACTTGAGCTGTACGAATTCCATTCTACTTAAGCGTGTCCACAAGCTCACAGAATATCGATAGCGGTCCCTTTGGTAGCAGATTCATAAGCAGCATCCACAATTTTATGCGCTGCTACTGCATCCATGAAGTTGGGTGAAGGATTCTCCCCTGATTTAATCGCACCAAGAAATGCGTAACTCAAAGCTGCGTATCGATTATCTACAGAATCTATCAGTACACCATAAGTTTCCAGAGAGCCGTTATTAGTGTGAACTCCAAGATGCTCTAATAACAAAGCATCAGCAGTTTCAGCATTTATTCTGACAGGCCCTTCACCTTTTAGATGGTATTCTAGGAATCGATTTCCTGATTCGAGTGTGATACCAATGAATCCTTGCTCATAGAAAAGCTCGATGCGTCGTTCGTCAGGTCGGTCAATCGAGTGCCAAACAGAATCAAGAGTGCTCATTTGACCATCTTTGTGTGTCATCATGAGAGTGGCTAAATCTTCAACACCCCTATCAGAAAAGAACCCAACCTTAGCATATACTTCTGCAACAGGTCCAAAGAACCACGTTAGAATATCAATATCATGAACACAGTGTTCGACTAGTGTCCCACCACCTGTTATCTGAGATTTACCTCTCCACTCATTCAATTTCTCATATTCTTCAGTATACATATGATCAGTTCTGACATGTGCTAACATTGGTTTTCCAAAATCATGTTTTTCCAGCAAACTCTTCGCATACAAGATGAAAGAATCATATCGCAGTAAGAAGCCAGCAGCTGATGGAACTTTGGCATCCTGCGCCACTGCCATCAGCGTTTGTGCTTGGGGGCAGCTATGTGCAAGAGGTTCCTCACAGTAGATTGCTTTTCCTGCTTTAGCAGCAGCTTTGACAATGTCAGTATGCTTACTCGTTGGTGTGCAAACATAGACCACATCAATCTCATCATTACTCATTAGCTCGTTATAGTCCTCATATGTTGTGGGAATATCAAAATCTTTAGCAGCTTTCTTAGCTGATTCTGAATCCAAGTCACACACAGCGGACAAGTGGAAATTAGTCAGATTTGATTTCTTTAGAGAAAAGAGTGCTGCAAGATGGGTTCTTCCAATATTTCCAGTTCCGATGAGTCCTAGATGAATCTCGTCTTCCTCACTCAATAGGATTCAACAACCAAGAAATCTTGATACGCGAATTGTATTTGAGTGTTCTTAGAATGGCAGTAGCTATTAGGGCAACTATTATGAGGATGCAAAAAATCAACAAGCTAAGTTTAATCCTCATATTTTCGTTGAAGGTGAAGTAGTCCGTGACCTCTGATGAACTCCTCAAAAAAGCCAGAAATACCCTACAAGAGGGTAAGAAAGAGGAAGGCGTAAAGCAACTTGTTCATGCAGCAGACCAGCTAGCCAGTGACACCGAGTATGAAAAAGCAGCCAAAATCTATGAAGAGGCGGCACTCGTCTATCTAGACCTCTTTAACAGAGAAGAATGTTTCAAAACTTTTGACAAGGCCACATTGATGCTAGTACGTCTACCACAAGAGGAGGAAGTATATACAGAATTGGTTCGTCTGAATACAGCCGCAGCTAAGATAGCAGAAGCTGCAACAGAATACAAGAAAGCGGCTGATTTCTATTTTCGCGCAAAAGATTTTGCGATGACTAACGATGAAAAACAGAATCTCAGCATCATTGCTGCTGATGCCTTGGAGAATCTAGCAGATATTAAAGAAGAAGGAAAAGTTATTTTCCATATTGGTTTTATTGATTTTCTTG
>JABCTV010000255.1 GCA_018238205.1 Candidatus Thorarchaeota archaeon | reverse complement strand
TGATACCTCCGCTGTTTTGTCTGTTGATCCATCATCAACGATGATAATCTCAAAATCAGGATAAGTCTGAGCCAACACGCTTTCAATCGCTTGACCTAAATACGTTGCGGTATTGTAGCAAGGTATAATGACACTGACTGATGGCATTCGGCTTCTCTTTTACCTCTTGCCTCTATGGGCGGTGCTATGAATATAATTAGCAAGAACTGATTGCTTGAGCTTTCGCTTCACCCAAAACCGAAATCGCGAATAGGGGCTATTATCAGATAGGGGATATCCCTCCTGTGAGAGATAAGAAAGTGCAGAAGCACAACGACGGGCGGCTCTGCCATCACGCGCGCCACAGTGAAAGTCGAGAAAAAGTTCAAACTTGTTTTGCTGTTCCACAGACAAAGGATTGAGTGTTTGCTGAATAGTATGGGCAAGCACTGAATTGTCATATACTTTGCAGAGTCCACCTGTTTCGTCCTCGTTGAACAGGCGTATGTCTTCTCCATGGGGATTGTAGTACACTACCCGCCTACCTGAGAGCATCGCCTCGTACACAATCGTGCTAAACCGGGTTACTACTATAGCACTCTCTGCTAGATGTTGATGGATTTTTTCGGCTCCAGACCTTCGCATCGGTAGACCAGGAAACTTTCCAGCATCGCGGGGATGTTGGGAAATGAAAAACTCAACACCAATATCTTTGCAAGCCTGTACCACATCAGTGATCCAACTATCCCTTTGGTCTTCATGAATACCATAGGTGAAATTGCTATTTATCATAACAACAGGTTGCTCTGTAAGGCCGTTTGGATGCAGATTGTCGAAGCGGGGGTTACCGGTTATGAAATACATTTTCTGATTGAGATACTTGAGCATGATTGGCCCTTGAACAAACGGGTAATCACACCACTGCATACGCTGACGTTTCTCAAAATCTAAACATCCCTCCTGAATACAAACTGTGGGTATTCGCAAAGAACGAGCTTCTTCCAGTAAAGCCTGCCCTTTAGCGTACCAGTCATTACCGACCACTACAACAGAGGGCTTCATTTGAGCAAGGGTTTCAGGCCCTCCAACTTGATACTTAACTCCCAGGACATTGAGCACTTGCTCGGCTCGTTCAGTGGGACGGTCATCAAATAGTAGAAAATTGCTGTGGCTTAAAAAATTACTAATAGGCTCGAACATTTTGACATGTGTGTCATTAGAAGGACAAAATAGTATTGGCCCATTATCAACTTGAAAGACATCATCGACACTCTCCAACAGTGTTTTTCCCTTGAGTGCTCCTGCCGCCTTATCAAACCAGCGAGCTAATCGTCCATCATACTGACTAAGTGGAATGACTTTACGTCCGACTACCTCTGAGACCTGTTCAGTTATTTCATTCTCGGCAACGACACAAGTTGCAAGTTGAGTCGCACGCTTGAGCGCAATCAGGTCCGGTTCTAGGGTGTCCCAGAATGCCACGCGGGAGTATGGGTACCGCTTCTGGATCACTGCTAGCAAATTCAGGGCAATATCGGTAACGATGAATAATTGCTGAATCATTACATCACCCGATTGGCTTTCACCACGCCCACAACATGATGCCTTAAGTTCCAGGTTATGGAATGTAGATTGCTCATAAATCAAGGATGCGCTTATCATTTTCTCTCATATAGGTAAGTAACTATATCAGCATTTCCATCATGGAGAATGAAAGATGGAAAATCCAAAATCCTATATATTTTAGAAAATCTTTCGCCCCGAATAGGATAATCTCTTGCCGCCAGTCCTGGGTCTTTCGACAGTGTGCAAGAACTTATTTCATGATTAGTATGCCAAAAATACCCCTTGCAACATCTTTCAATATGTGAAATATAAGTTTTGACCGTCTCCTGATTCATTTCACCAAAACTGTTTTTGTTAATAACTAGATGACAGGAATCATCCATCAGTTTTTCAATTTCGAAGTTTGGCAATAGAATAAAATCAAAATGCTCCATGCCACTAGTATCAAGATCTTGTTCGCCATACAAGAGAAATTTCTTCTCAGGAAAACAATTCGAAAGATAATAATATATAAGAATAATCATTTCAGGAATATCAAAATCCAAATAAGTCCAGTTATCCCGCTCACGAAGCAGATAATATGCCATCTTGCCATACCCGGCTCCAATCTCGCAAATGACAGGGCTCTCTATCCTATCAATCAACGGGCTCAACTGAATTGCATAATAGTTCATTGTAAAAGACCCTACATTAACAAATTGATTTCTCAAATAATAACCTCTTGGGTTTCCGAATAATGGTCTTGGCAATTTCTCAATTCTTGGATTAGGATCAAACAATTTCCAACACTTGTATAGCTTCTTCAATAAACAAACATACTGCACTTTCTCTTGATATGAGGCGAAATCCATCTTCGATTCCCATTCAATGCCCAACTTAACTCTCCGAAAACTACATAAGTACCTGACGATCGACTCCCAATCATTATGATAAATAGCTTTGGTTAGAGGGGCAAATTGCCGATCTATGTGATCCTGCCAATGCTGTGCAGGTAGATATACATCCTTGGATAGGTGCTGATCCTCTTTCATCCTCATGTAGCTTCTTATAATTCGTTCAACTTGTTCATTCGAGGCTGAATCTTGAACGGTGTGATCGGCAATACCACGCTCTAGACTATGTAGATTCCAATCTACATCTTTAGAACATAGGGATAACTGTCTCTTGATCAGATTATTGATTCTCTTGAAAAACGGGTTCATTGCCAAAACTCTCCTTAAGATCTTCGCTATGCTCTATTAAGCCGCCATTTTCCTCGCAGATAGATAACTCCATACGCAGGTTCCATCGGGTACCCGGTCCCGTACACATCACTCTCAACGACATCAAACACAGCAGCTCTTTCTACATAATCGATACGCCTTCTATCTCTGACCACGCTCAAAGCAATTGTATATCTGCCTGGATTAAGAGGCAAATCATCAATTTCACAGATAACGCACTCCTCTTTTCCACTCAACGCTTGTTCTGGATGGTAGCCAACCATTGCCGTATTCAAACTTCCAATCCAGAAGTCATTTTTCGTCTTGATCGTGATCCCTATCACATAATGCTCAAGCCTTGTTATTCCTCGAACCAAAATCTCTACCTGTATGAGTTCCCCCATCCGGAAGTGATTCTGAAGATTGCCCTTGCTATCACGCAGACATACTTTTCGTATCACCAGCTCACCCGGCGTGTATGGGTTCTGTCGCGAGGTCAGATCAAACACACCAGGGCGAGACTCAGACGAACTGGGCATGAGCAATTGCAGGTACTCATCGATAACTTGTGATGTTTCTCCGCTCAACCTTATGCGTCCGCCTTCAAGAAGAATGCAACTTTCGCAAAGGCCTTGAATGCTTGCCATATTATGACTCACAAGTAACACCGTCAGTCCTTTCTTTGCCACGTTCTCCATTTTCCCCAGACACTTCTTCTGGAAAGCCACATCTCCAACCGCCAATACTTCATCCACAATCAAGATCTCCGGCTCCAGATGTGCCGCCACTGCAAAAGCTAATCGCACCTGCATCCCGCTTGAATATCTTTTGAGTGGCGTGTCAAGGAAATCTGCAACGCCGGAGAACTCCACAATCTCATCGAATTTATCCTCAATTTCTTGCTTCGTCATACCCAGTATCGCACCGTTGAAATAGACATTCTCTCTGCCCGTGAGTTCCGGATGGAACCCTGTACCGAC
>JABCTV010000066.1 GCA_018238205.1 Candidatus Thorarchaeota archaeon | reverse complement strand
CGTATTCCAAAGGTGAAACATGCGCCTTTCCCGTATCCTCATAAGGAACGACATTTGAGCAGGCCATAACGCATCCGGGATGACATGCATGAGCATATCGACCCTCTGCGGCATCTCCAAACTTCTTCTTTACTTTATCAACAAGTTCATGAATAGCCTCTCCGGAAATCTTCGATGCACCGCTAAAGCGACCCGAACTGAATCCCTTAGTTGGAAGACTTCCACTCTCATTTAGGATATTCTGCAACACATTGGTACCATAGTTCTTGAGCGCACCGTAGGGATTTCCTTCGTCATCATTGAGCTTGCCAGTTAATGCATGTTTGTCAAGAGCTTCATGAAGCGCTTTTCTTCCCTTATCAAAGCGGGCCTTGTCCTTGGGAGATGGTACTGCTCCACCAGTAGGATCCGATATTACAGCTACAATTCGCTTCGATCCAAATACTGCACCGAGACCCCCTCTTCCCGCATATCTACCGGGGTCTGTATTTTCTGGATTATTACCAAAGACACCAGCGGACTTCATGAGTCGTTGCCCTGTGATGCCACATCCAATAATTCCAGGCTTAACTGGATAATCCTTCCAGATTTTTCCAATTAGCTCGTATAATCCAATACCAGCATAATCATTGGTTTTGACTATTTTACAAGAGTCTTTTCCAACAACAATACTATACCAATCCTTCGTATCTGGAGGAGGTATACCCTCGATGATTATTCCTTTCACTCCTAGACGACCTAGTCGATTTCCTGTAAGTCCTCCAGCATTAGATTCTTTGATACCACCCGTTAGCGGTGATTTTGCGCCAATGCTCAAACGACCTGAAGATGGTGCAGGGGTTCCAGCTAGAAGTCCAGGCGAAATGATAATCTTGTTGAATTCACGTAGTGGATGACATGTGGGTTCAACTTCCTTGTTGACTACAGCCGATGTGAATGCTCTGCCGGCCAAGTTTTCATATTTCTTAGGAACAGATTCCCATTTGTGACTTAAATCAGTCATATTTATTCTGAGTATTTTACTCATCACTCAACCTCCGAAACTAAGAAAAATATGGACATCCGGACTAATAGCGATATGGTTTTTATGTTCATATCGATATGAATGATGATTCATAACGATATAATCGAGGGATTCGGAATCTTTATGGAACAATAGTTGGACTGTTTGAAGAATCTACGAAATTTCTGCTGTTTCCACGCTACAATGATGACTATAATCCCTATTGCAGAGAGAAGAAGTATAGAGTGGATCTGGAGGTTGGTTGTTTCACTAGTTTCAGTAGATGTCTGAGCATTATCCCCTATTAATGCGGGGATGATGAATTCCTCTATGAAATAGTCCCAAGGTTGTATTAGCCAGTCATTGATATGACAAGTAAAAGCTAAAACAATGTTGTATTCTGGGATTATGAAGATTCTTTGCCCAAAACGACCTTGCGCACAATAGAATCCAAACTCCGGAGATATCCACCACAGATACCCATAACCAGGAGTGATATTATGGTAAGGTTGTTCAACAATCTGAGATGTCGAATAGTCAACCCAATCTTCAGATACAATTTGATCATCATTCCAGCTTCCATTATTGAGCATTAGATGTGCTATCTTAATCATCTCACGTGGAGTGAGATACAACGTACCCGACATGCACTCAACACCAAATCTGTCAGCAATCCAATAGACTGTGTTGATTCCAAGCGGTCCAAAGAGATACTCTTCTGCAAATTGCAATGGAGTCATTCCAGTAGCTCTGTACAAAATGTGCGAAAGTAGTGTTATACTTGCAGAATTATAGACCCAAACCTCTCCAGGTTCATATTCCATTGGTAGGTCCAAAAAATATTGAATGTGGTTCTCACTAGTGGAAAAGTTGTAATAGGAATTCGTAGGGTCTTCTAATGGAATGCCCCATTCCCACCATTCCACACCACAAGTCATAGTAAGAATGTGCTCGATTGTCATGTTCTCTTTACGACCGTCAAGATTAGCAATTGTGTAATCAGGGAAAAAGTCTATGACACGCTCATCAACACTGGAGATGAAACCTTTATCGATGGCTATACCGATTAGAATAGATCCGACACTTTTTGTGACTGAAAATACTCTATGCCTTGTATCAGCATTATATCGCCAGTCAGGATATGATTCGTGGATTAAGTATCCATTTCGGGCTACGGTCAACCCATGGAGTGCATACCCTTTCCGATCGATATGGTAATCCATCATATTAAACAGCGTGGAGTTCATCCCTTGATCTTCAGGAGTTGATATTTCCCACTCATGTGTTGGCCATTGAGTTGATGTATCACCATTGAAGGTCATAGCTTCTGCTGACTTCAAAGTGGAAGGAGTTGAAATTAGTATGAGAAGGAATACAATGCTAAGAGCTATAAATCTGAGCCCGGATCTATATCCCATCAAATATTCTCCCTCCTAGAGCGTTTTATCTTTACAGCCCCCAATATCAGAACTAATGGAATTGCAACACTAATCGTTAGGATGAGTCCTGTATCCAGAGGGATGGTAACTGGAGGAAGTATATATTCAACTCCAGTCCAATCGCACTCGTAGATTACGCTTTCTGCAGTGTTATTGTAGATATCTTCAATAATTATCTGAATCTGTGTCAAGTTCTCAAATGGTCTAGGTAGCTCTGAATTTGTGCTCCATTGGCTACCACCAATATGTGTCAATTCAGACCGAGTCCAATTCGTTACCTCACTCCTCCAAAGAACTTCTGCACTCCCAATCTGGCTCTGGTCTTCTATCTCAATCCCGAGTTGTATTCCCTTCCAATTTATATCGGAAATACTGAGTTGTCCTAACTCAGGTTTACAACTATCCCACAGTGAAAGAGACGTTTCCACCGAAATAGTATCCGTATAGACACCGTATGTAGGGCTTCTGCCATTGATTTGTCCCTGTACAGTTGCATGGATTCTTTCAATCACTTCAGGATCAGTAGGAATCTCTATCTGCCAAGAAACCG
The DNA here is from genome assembly GCA_018238205.1 of Candidatus Thorarchaeota archaeon. Lineage (GTDB taxonomy): Archaea > Asgardarchaeota > Thorarchaeia > Thorarchaeales > Thorarchaeaceae > SMTZ1-45. Next base: position 12,186 of record JABCTV010000066.1, on the reverse strand, counting down.
TAGCATGCCCGAAAGCATCAAACTCGAATGAAGTAATGGGATCACCTGATTCAATAGTATACCCTTCAGGGATCTCAAGGTTAACGTATGTATCATTGATATAACACCGTTCAACTTCTGAAACTTCTTTCCAGTCTTCAAAGTCTGGCCAAGTTCGCCACCATTCAGGGACACCTGTATCAATAGTCGCGTCAACAGAAATCATTCCAATCTCGGAACTTGGTGTGATGTTTAACTCAATCTCCCACGGAAAAATACCTTGAATCCAATAAGCAGGTTGACCTCCATTTAGCCACCAGTACTCAAATAGATTATCATAACTTGTGTTCCAATATGGATCATCCCAGGGGTCAGCAAAGATTAGCTCGTCAGTTCGGTCATCATAACCAACAAGTACTCGAAACTGCCTGACAAAATCTTGGTCACCAGCATACCACATGGTGAAGATAGTGACCTTATCATCGAGAAGTAAGCCCTTTATCATATCCAGAACCTGAGTTCTATTCTCAGATGAATATGCATCAGTAATCACTCCAGCCGCACTATCTACACCCGACCATTTGTTAGTATATCCTTGTAAAGTAGGATCATGGAACGAGGTGCTTGAGTTACTGAAATGAGCCGCCCTAAGCAAGTCCCATCCATTTGTACCTGTATTCCACCAGAGATAACTCGTACGAGCGACTCGAATCAACTCACTTTCATCGATAGTCCAACCATAATGCCCAAGAGCCATTTTGAGCGCTGCTACTCCTCCTGATTGCCCAGTTTCCTGTTCATAATAAGGCATGTCTAATGCAAAGAAGCTGGGAATTTCATTAACAGTGTCGAAAGCAGTCAAAATCGGAAGGTTGACCTCATCTGCTAACACAATAACTTGTGTCGTTGCTGTTAGAGAAATTGAGAGAGATAGAAGCACCACTGAAATTGAAACAGCTCGTTTTAACTGAAACTTGGAAGTGATACTCTTTGACATTGACTGAAATCACCTTTAGGTACTCATGATGAGAAAGAAACTAGCCCAATAGCTAATGGCAATATAGCCCATAAACAAGAGATAGGATCTTCGATGATCAGGATAGTGCTTTTTCCATAGCAGACCACCCACAACTACAAAGATTGCACATAAAATGACGATGATTGGAAAAAGATTTGAAATAATGGCAGCCTCTGTTGTTACCTGTAGCTGACCAGAGGTCACTAATCGGATACCGTATTGTAGGTATGAAGACTCATATTCAAGCTTCCATGCCTGACAGAAATAACCGAAGATCCCTCGTGTGGAAACGAGCATTCCAGTGAGATAGAAAAACAGGGACTGGCTGAAAGATTTGCGAATTGGTTTTGTGATAAGAGGAAGAAGGAATACAAGTCCGAATAATACCGTCATTATCAGCACGATGTTTGTTGCACCTATGAAGAATGTAAGGTCATCTGTTATTCCGGCCGAGAAATAAATCCAGCTCCAAGTTTCATGGTATACAATTGCACCTTCAGGTGGTAGAAAGCGGTCACCATACCACGGAAGACTGCCATACCAACCTCCCTTGAAGGGTGACTCTATGACAATATTTTCCCATGTGCTAGACACAAACTCAGGATCAATGATATTGATGGCATAATCACTCATGATGTGATAGAATGTTGTTAGTAGATTACTAACAATGAATAGCACTAGAAGTAGAATAATCAGGAAGTATCTATTGACTAGTTGCTTCCTAAGGTATGTCCGCACATCATCGATTGATGAGCTTTCAGCACTTTCAGGTTGTAGTGATTTGAGAGGAATTGGTTTAGTAAGAATTGATGCAACTCGTCCAAGTCGATTTGAAGGGTTTCTATTAGCAAATAGATAGAGGGAAGCAGTTAATGCCACAGATACGATAGGAACCAGTATTGCAATAGCTGTAGCCTGTGAAATTGTTAGCTCAAGTAGAATGTTTGATTGCATGGTATCACCTTAATCGTAATTCCTTTAGAATCGAGTATGGAATAATAATCAGTAATGGAATTGTCATTGTAAGTAGGAAAGAGAAATAGAATAATTGCAAAACAGCATCTGATTGCTTGGTATCATCAAGTATTGAAGGTATGATGTATTCGGTAAGAATAGTGTCTTTGGGTTCTACACCATCATACATTGTTGCTGTGAAGACTACAATCAAGTCGTATGCAGGGAACATGTAGATACTCTGGCCATACATTCCAATGGCGTAATAGACCCCCATTGATGGAATATTCCACATCTGGTAGCCATAACCTGCATGACTCAAACTTGGGTCGTAAGTTCCCAGATTGATATATTCTGAACTACTTCGAGAAGCCCAGTCACTTGAGAATATTTGCGTGCCATTCCAAATTCCATTATTCAAATAGAGATAGCCAATTTTCACCATATCTCGAGAGGTCATGTTCATTGTACCCCCACCGTGATACACTCCTTGAGGGTCATAGCCCCATGTGACATTTTGAATATTGAGAGGTTCAAACAGGTATTGCTTTGCGAAATCGAGAGTATTCATGCCTGATGCTCGTTGGATGATTGCTGAAAGGAGATGGGATGCTCCACTATTATACATCCATTTCGTGCCGGGATTTGCCACCATTGGAAGATCTAGTAAGAATTGTACCCAGTCAGAACTATGAATCATCTTGGTTATCGAATCTCTAGGGTCACCAGTAGGGTAGGTCCATTGATCCCACTCAAATCCAGGAGTCATTGTAAGCAAGTGTTCCAGTGAGATTTGCTCTTTCTGTGAGTCTAGGTTCTCTATTGTATGGTTAGAAAAGAATTCAACCATCTTTTGTTCAATATTTTCAATGAATCCTTCGCGAATTGCGATTCCAATCAGAGTAGAAACAATACTCTTGGTGACTGAATACAACTTATGCGGTGATTTTGCACCATAATCGCCAGTGGGATATTCTTCCATAATCATGAATCCATTACGAAGAATCAAGAGTGAATCAACCGCTAGATTGTCATCTTGTATGTATTCTATTATCTCATTTAGACGAGTTGAGTTCATCATTTGCTCCTCAGGAGTAGAAGTGACCCATTCGTCATTAAACCAAGGATAAGGTGAGTCGGAGGAAAAGCTAGTTCCATGACAACTGGTTGGATGTGAGATAGGTGCTTCGGTCTCAATGACACACAGGCTCGCTACAATTAGGAGAAATGAGATAGCTAGTGTGATTGAGCTAGTAAGTACTCGCGGGTTACGTAGTTTGTGTTGCATTCTAGCCTTACCTCCATACTCAGTGAGGAGAAGAGTTGGATGAAACTATAATGAAGTTGCCGCACTGCGCAGTTCAGAAAGAGCCTTTTTGTAAATCATCTCTGATATGTCTTCAGTAATTCCTCAAGCATTACTGTTTGCAATCTAACATTCTTCCTAGCGGGAAATGGGATGAGGGTTCGTACAGATTCGATTACTGGGTTAAGACAAATCTGTTGTGACAAAACCTCGGCATCTCTAAGATGCTCGAGAACAAAAACACTGAGCATCATGGGAGCAGAAGCAGAAAAATGAGAATCATAGTACTTCCCTGGAAACTCTTTGTCTAACCATTTAGTAACCTGATTGGAATCAGCCTTATCACTGTTCCAATTGATTTGTGCATAATATGTGATGCCAGCGCCTACATTGAGATTGCATCGAGCAACGAACATGAGAGCACCACATTCTATGAGTTGTTTGAGAATTCTGCGGATTCTTCTGGGTGTCAAGTTAGTTTTCTTAGCAATTGTTCTCACAGGCATTCTAGCATCTTCTACTAGATGAGATAGTACTCTAAGTTGGAGAGGAGAAAATTCCACTCTTACACCATCAAAAGTTCTCTCAGTATGAATCTCTAAATCCTTAACACCATCAATTTCACTGAGAAATTCATCGAAGACCTGGGGTTTTATCGATCTATCATATTGTGCAAAGACAATACATGCACTATCGGAAACCAATCCCACAGAGAATACATGATGGTTTTTCACGATTTGCTCTACCATCGCCTTCTCGTGATGGGTACCTTCAGTTTCAATGATAGCCATATATGATCTCAAATTGGCCATCGTATGGCTTAGATAAACTGCATAACTATGAATAGTATTGTTTTCTACCAACCTATTCATCCGTTTCTTCACGGCGTTTGCACTCATTCCGAGAACCCTACTTAGCTCTTGATAAGATATTCTGCAGTTTACCTCAAGAGCTCTGAGAATCTCTATATCTATAGAATCCAATAGGAGCACCCAAATTAGTTACCAGCGAATATATGCGACAGATTCTATTTGTCTATTTATTCATTACCTAAATCTTAGCCAAATGCGTGATGAGTAATACTTATTCAATTTTGAATGAATTTTCTGTGAAGAGATTCATTAATTCTGTTTGAAGAGCGTATCTATCGAAGCTAAATAGACTTCTACAAACTTAGCTTGGCCAAGTAGAGCATCTGAAGCTCGAGTGATTTTGTCCCAAATCGATTTCATCTCAGCAACTGTTGGAAAATCGAGGTTAAGATCCTCTATTGCAACGAGTGCATCAAAACTAGATGGTAGGTTCTTTACACCTTCCACAAATTCACGAATGTAATCTTCATAAATATCAGCAAGTCCAGCTAGTTTAGCATGATTACTCTCAATCAGCAGGAGAAATTTTTGTATTAGAGGATGGTTTCTGAAGTCAGGTTTAAGATTCCAAGAACTACCTACCAAGGGTACAGACTTTCTTCCGACAAAAGATCGTGGATAGGTACTGAATCTTCCAATCAGATTCTTTTGCGTTTCAACTTCAGTTTGAACAATTGTTGACAGATTGTTAATGATACTGAAGTACTCATTAAGTGCACCTAGGAGTTTTTTATTTTTCAGGAGTTTCTTTGTTGATTCATCAGGAGTTGTTTCCCACCCACCTAACTCATCTATTGTGGTGACCAAATCATTTGCTTTGGATAGCATATCGAGTAGTTCTTGGGGTTTCATCTGAGTCTCTAGCTCAGTGACTTCGAGATATTTGACATCTATATTGTCATGCACCGCTTCAATAATTTCCCACTCGACACTATCAAGAGCTGCTTCAAGAGGGCCTTTTTCGCCAATACCAGAGAATCCACTGCGTATGGAATCATCTCCAGTCAGTGCTGTCAATGCAAACATTCTGTTGAGTGTGGTACTTAGCATGGCACGATATTTCTGTTGGCCCAAGGATATTACGACATTATGATTTTCAAGTGATTCAATGAGGTCGACTTCACCCACTCGTTGCAGTTTGATTGGCTCTACTGGTAAATCTACTTCAAACCTTGGAGGTAAAAGCTCACCTTTGATGTGATTCTGTACAGCTTGACGTATCACCAATGCCAAAACACAGAGTTCACCAAGTTTCTTTACAGCTGATACCATCTGATTTGTAGAATATCCAGACTCCGCAAGCAGGTCGGATGCAGCATTTCTATTTTGTAGAAATTTGTCAGTATAGTTCATAGTCTATCTCCGAATAATTGATGAAATGGGTAAAGGTTCAGTGCAAACTTGTGCAAGAATGACTCTCTTGAGTCCAACATAAGATGCTATTGGGGATATACATAGAAGTTTGAAGTGTTTCCATACTCAGCTCATAATGAGAGTCTGTGCTATAGGATAGAGAGGCAATTTCATTGGGTAAAAAAGAAACCACAAAGGTGTACGATACGCGACGATGGGCAAAATCGGACGTTTCGCTACCTAGCAGAAATAGGACAAGAATATGTGTTTCATGCAGTAGTAAAAACACCATCATCATCTATTTCGATGATAGCTCCGGTACATCAGATGATGGATGGTATTGGAAGGAATGGACTCGGGAGTTCAAGTGCTTGGACTGTGGCAAGTATTATGAAATCAATAACTCAGAAACCAAGCGAAAATTCTACACACGTGAATCATGACTTATGAACTACTCAAGTGTTCGAGTGCCTGAATTGCCGCGGGCAGTCCCTCACGATAGGAGGGGTACTTCAACTCCCACCCTAACACATCTTTCAACTTGGCATTTGATACGATACAATCTATTCCCATTGTATCTAGGAGAAGCTTGCCCATGATGATTCTCGCTATGATTTTAGGTATATTTCTTATTTTAGATATTCCAGCACAAGATGCCATGAATTCCGTAAATTCTCTTGTAGTACAGGGTGTATCGTCAGCAATGATGAAGGACTCATTGATAGGTAATTTGTCAATGGCAAGTGCATATGCCTCAGCACAGTCTTCAACGTGGATTCTTGGTATGTGATTATCACCCTTACCCACGACCCCAAATTTTCCCGATTTGAGCATGTTATACATTTTAAGAAACATTCCGCCCGGACCATAGATTTGACCTGGAATCATCTGGATGATTGGGTGACCCTCAGCTCCTGCTTCATGAATTAGACGTTCTGCATCTATTCCTGCTAATGTTAGACCGAATCTCTCTATAGGCCAAGTTTCATCTGCAACTTCTCCAGGTCCTGTCATGTAGCTAGTACCCAAAGTGAAGATAATGGGGCACTTCAGCTTGTATCCTATATCAAGTGCTGAACGTGTGAACTTGGTGGTTCGTTCAGATACCATTTCAAACTTTTTTTGTGACATTCGTCCAAACTCTATTGGCATCGCAATTGATACAACAACATCATGAGGTGTTAACGAGGGGATGAATGCATCAGAATCAAGTAGGTCTCCAAGGATGCCTTTTACTCCACGACTCTCAAGTTCAGATAGTGCTGCTGAATTCCTGCTCAAGACTGATACATCATAGCCACGTGCTAACAGCTTCGGAACCAGATGTGATCCCAGTAGACCTGTGCCGCCAAGAACGAGAGCTTTCATAGTAGGGAACCTTCGTTTCACTATTGGTTCCGGTGATTATAATCTTGTGTCATTCAGCAACATTGGAATTACATGGCTCAAGAAAGAGGAGAAATCTGTCTTTTTGAAAGATTAACCATCAATCATGATTCATTAATTCTGTTTGAAGAGGAAATACACTCGAGTTGCTTCAGTTCATTAAGGAATAAATATGAGATTTCCTTTGACCTATCTATTTACCAAGCTCGCACCAAGCGAGTCACGTAAAATATCAAGTTCATCAATACCTGAAGGAGCACTCCTCACTAGTTGTCGGTATGGTTTCAAGATTGAGTCAAGAATTCTTGCTAATCGAATAAGTCTATTCCAAGATTCTACAATAGGATGATGCCGCTGGATTCGGATATAAACATCGAAATTGTGTGGAGCATAACTTGGAATCCAATCCGCAATGTCTGCAAGTGTGAAGAAGTGTGGAATGCAGCTGGGGTAAGCTCTCTCGTCAAGCATCACATATGGTCTGTATGGGGTTCTATCAGGATGATCTTGTAGTAGACCAGAACAACTTTCTATCGTATCAAATCCGTAGTCATTCAAAGCTGTGATATGATCTCTTATAGATGGGTCCACGTAGTCAATGAAGTTGGATGTGTTCTGTTTCTCATGATAAGGAGCTCTTCTCAACTCACGATACCATTCGATTTCATGGTGTGCCCAAATAATGCTTGGAAAACGTCCAGCTAAAACACGGGTTCTGTAAGTGTGAAGTAATCCTGTCAATTTGCCTAAAACTCCAAACAGCCGCTCCCAAGCGAGGAGATATTCTTCATTATCAGTAGAAGATGGATAGGATACAATAACATCCCCATTATCATCTAGTTTCGGTATCCAAAGAGCACTATTAGCAGCAGTAACGACATGGGCTTCTACGCCGGGGTAGCTTCGATGATCAAAAATAATCATTGGTTGTTCTGCAGATTCTTCGATTAAGCCAGTAGCTACTGCAAGTATATCAAATCCATTATTACGAAGAAAATTCGTAATTTTATTGATTGATAGTGTCATAGAACTTCTTCACATTATCATACTATACATCAAAGCTTAGAAGGTCTTTGATTATATCTATCTTGAATTCAAATCTAGATGTTTGTAATCAAATAGAATAGAATGACAACTCCTAGGAAGATATAGATCGGGCTCAGCATTAGGACTTTCTTATCTGTAAGGTGTGAATTCCAGAAGAACATGATTCCTGTAATTATGTAGATTACTATTGATGCCTGAACTAATGGTTCGGGATATATGCTCATTGACAATACGAAAACAGCAATCGCGATGCCAAAGGAAAGCGGTGTCTGTTTGATAGATTCTCCGATAGTCCGATATTCTTTGTAACCTTTGAAAAGTATAACATAGATGAGAGAAAATCCAACAGCAAAAAGAAGTGGAAATTGCATCACTTCTGTACTAATCGTCCAGGGAAGGAAAATCTTCAGTAGTTGCATGAGGAGAACTAGAGTTGGTCCAAGTATTGTGTGTTTCAAGCTTCTTGGAATCACCTCTTCTATACTTTTGTTCGTGATGCTTGTCAATGGAATAGAGTAAATCGTGTTGATGACAACTAATGAGCTAACAACACTGAGGAATAACAGGTTGACAAAAAAAGAGAGCAGAAGACCCAGAATCAAAAATGAAATGAAAATCTTCATAGCTTCGCTTCTATTGACAACACCCTGAGCTAAGGGTTTTCTCAAAATTTTCTTTTCATCTTTCTTGTCATCTTCAATATCATATAGATCGTTTAATACATAAATCGATGAATAAGAAACCAAAAAGGCAAGTAGTCCCAACAGGAGTTGTAACGAGTAAATCGGGACACGAAACAGAAAAAGAAGCATAACTCCCACTGAATAAAGTCCAATGTTCTTAGGTACATTATCTATTAGGTTCCTGAACAACAGAACTCTCTGATACATTGTGGTGATTCTCAGTTTTTATTTCTCTAATCACCATTTATGAAAAAGACTAAAAAAAGGGTATGCCAGCAACAAAGGAGTAGGTTTAACCTTCAATCTAATTGCAAGAATACACTTCTAAATCACAGTCCTGTAACGGAGTATTATAAGGCTAAATGTCCAATTCTATTTTGGTAGGTGGTTATGACATCCTCTGATGCAGATAATACAAAGCAGGATAATGGAAAATCTGAAGCCTCGCTCTTTGAAGCAATATCGCATGACACAAGAATCAGAGCTCTCTTTCTCCTTAGAAATAACGCTCTTGGGTTCTCAAAATTGAAACATGAGTTAGGAATTAAGAGTAGTGGAAACCTGCAACATCATCTGGGAAAACTGGGGATACTTATTGAATTGAATGAGGGTTTGTATACTCTTTCTGATCATGGAAGAGAAGCAATAATGGCAATTGAAGCAGTTCGGAGTATGCAAAAGCGGAAAAAATCGGGTAGAATCATCATAACAATGGTTTATGCATTCAGTTTGTACGTTGCGTCCATGAACGTGCCATTCTTGATGGGGACTGTAGATGCTAACACTCCAATAATGGCTTTAGGAACATCTTTGATTGCAAGTATTATTTTCTATCTTGCATGGCCCTTTGTAATGTCACGTTATGAGAAAAAGCAAGCTGAATCAAAATCATAAAACAGCGAATCCCCTCATTTTCAACAACATTACTAAAAAATAAAGTAAACAAAGGATGGAAGTATTGTAACTTGGACACATCAATTGTAGTATTCAATCACTTTGGAACTCTCTATCTTCTATTCGAGTAGTAATTCGTAGATTGATCTGATGACACTTTTGTAAATACTCAAAGCGCTCTTTATGTTGTTTCACTTCGAAGGGATTACCTCTGTTCTGAAGATTCTCAAGAATTTTGTAGAACGATGGATGAATTCGTTGAACTTCAACGTCTATTTTCCTAAGAGATCTTCTAATTCTACCCATTAGTAGAACGATAAATCCGAATAGGAAGGCAAGATAGAGGAAAATAATTAGTATCATCACCTCAGGAAATGTGGTATGAAGCAGGAATATACAGAAAAACAACAATGTAATAATTCCAAGTAGATAACCTGCAATCCTGTTTTCTCTTCGAGATGCCATATTTCGTTTCAACTCAGCAACTGTGTATACAAGTAAATCTTCAGGATTTTCAAGGGTTTTGACTACTGTATCTGAAATAGTTGCAGATTTCAAACCAATTTCATCTTCATGATCGATTTTAAGGAATATACGATTTGGTTGAACCTTTCTTTTTCGCACACAGAACTCTGTATAACCTGGGAGTTCATGAATCATTTTTTCCAACAACCGTGTCTGTTCATCGTTGAATAGGGAGTCAGTGAAATCAGCGAGATGTTCAGAATAAATAGACTTCATAGGATTAGCCAACTCAAACGTAAAGGCAAATCCCATAGAAGCGAACAGGAGCGATAATGGGAGAACTAGAAAAGGTATCCACTCTGAGATGACTGATAATATGGTTGTGAAAATAATGAATGAAATGGTACCACAGATTACCGAAATTAGCAGAGGTCCAGGTAACATACCAAGACGGAATTCAGTCGATTCATCTATTCTCGTTCGTTTCCTTCCTCCAATAAAGAGAGAGAACACACCTCTATCCAATTCCCCAAAGACCTCGTATTCTGCATCTTGTCTGGATGTATCATAAACACTTTCGATACTCTGGGATGGAGTTTTAATTCGTGAGTGAATCGGCATGATGAACATACCAAGGGAAAGTAGGATTACTGTTGCTTGAAGGAGAGTAGATCCAATCGGAATTAGAAAGAGAAGTAAATCAATTTGAAATGCCATTGTTGCAGCAGAAAAAATCGAATAATGAATGAAATCCCATACAAAGGCAAATATCCTAGATTCATCTCTAATTCTTAGTAGCTCATCAGCTAGGATAATTTCTCCTTGAGTGGGATTCTCAAGAAGTTTAGTTTTAACGGAATTAGACATGATGATACATGAAAAGAGAAGATTGGAGGCAATAGCAAGTACAAAACCTTCGTCATCAATAGACCAGAGCTCAACCTTCATTGACATCTCAAGTCTATCTTTTGCCTTTGTCAGAAGTGTTTCCAATTCATAGCTTCCAATCGGATTTCTGAATTTTCGACGTTTTCTATATAATAATAACTGGTGAAAAATGATAGCGGCAAAAATATTGAGAACGACCCAGATTAAGAAGTCTACTTCAGGAGTTAGAAAGGTCTGCAGGAATATATTAAAAGTTAGAGCAAACAATCCGAAAGTACAATTAGGCCATTCCTGTGTCAGACCAGATAGATGGTTCTTGAATTCTTTAGGATTCTCATAGACTATTTCTTCACTCAAATCCATCTACTCCAACAGAGGAATTCTCAACCACGATTAGGCATTTCTTGATTATGCTCATCTGTTCTTATCTGTATTGGATTTATTATGGAGTCAAGGAGCTTGGATTAAAATCTGAAACGGCGAATCCTCTCATTTTCAACAACATTACTAAAAAATAAAGTAAACAAAGGATGGAAGTTTTTACAAAACCCTGACAACTCTAGGTACTGTGCGAATCACACTTTCAGTCTGCACGCCTTGGACATTAGTACAGGTGAGCTGAATACCTCGCCGGAGCTTGGTACTTACACCCCCTGCCTATTTACCTTGTCTTCTACAAGAGTCCTCGTTCCTAGACTCGACGTTACAGTCACCTGTCCCATCGTCCTTAATTGGATCGTCTAGCAAATGGATGTCTATTTTTTGGTCTGGCTTCACGCTTAGATGCATTCAGCGTTTATCCATTACGACTTAGCTACTCGACATTGCCTTGTCAGACAATCGATACACCATAGGTCGCGACAATACGTTCCTCTCGTACCGGTATCATCTTGCCATCAGACATCCGACAGCGCCAATAGATAGAAACCAACCTGTTGTGCTCCGGCAGGGCATGAAGCCCAAGCAGAATCTGATGTGTGGTTGTCCACAAGGGATTAGCACTTCAGATTCGCCTCGCAGCAATTAATCGGTTGGTACCAGAGCTTCGGTCTTTTTCCATCATCAAGATAGACAGTACCTCAGCCTTCGGTCGAGCTACACCTCATTTTTCAAGTATTGGTGTAGCGCATTATGTTCCAAAGAAAGAGAATTGCCTGAAGATCCTGATGTTAGTAAAAGACATTGGAGTTATCCACTCCAACGAAGCTCATGGGTACCATTTGATAAATTGAACGAGCCAGACTCGCAACGGTCTAAACCCAGCTCACGTTCGGTTTTAATCGGTGAGCACCCGCACCCTTCGGGCCTTATGCAACCCGAGGATACCAAGAGCCGACATCG
>JABCTV010000254.1 GCA_018238205.1 Candidatus Thorarchaeota archaeon | reverse complement strand
TTTTCAAAAGACTGTTTCTCTCATCTCTCTTAATTGAGTAGATATCCCCAATCGTTTTTTCTTTGAGTTTTTCTTTTGTCAGCCCAAGATAATCTAATGCTATAGTATTTGCAGATAGAATTTTCAATTCAGAGTTAGCCACAATAAACATGTCTTTCAGCGAATTGAAGACATTAGTAAGCTCTAACTTATTTTCAATGATTGTTCGTTCTGCTTTTACTCTGGTCATAAAAGCGGCAATTTGAATTACAATTGCTTCAAGGGTATTTCTATCTCGGGTTGGAATTTCTTCGTGTGTGTGAGAGCCAAGACTTAGAACTGCAACTGTTTCGTCTTCGAGATGAACTGGAACAATTGCTACAGCAGTCAAATCTTTGTATTGATCTTCTACAATCTTTGAAGACTGGATTTGGCTTGATGAAAGATAGAGGGGGTTTCTAATATCTGTTGGACCTTTATCACTTGAGAACTTGCTGAGAAAGTGAGCTGAGATACCTTTACTTGAAGAAAGGTCGAATTTACCTGTGCTAGCATCAGCTAAATAGATGCCGCCACAATCGACTCCATCCAGTCGAACAACCGTCTTCAAAATTAGATCTAATGCATCTGGTAGATTTTCTGTCTTACAAAGAATGTTACCTAGCTCACGTTGTAGAATAAGTGCATCTTCAACTTTTTTACGTTCATTAATCTCGTTGACAAGCTGCTCATTCATTTTCTGTAACTCTTCAGTACGCTCATCTACTTTACGTTCAAGTTCTTCATATGCATTCGATAGGGCTTCCTCTGTCCGTCGTGATTCTACTTCTGTTACAATTCTGTGCGCGATATCTCCGAATAGGTCTTGGATTTCTTCAGTTCCCTTTTTTAGATAATAATCAGCACCGAGATTGAGTGCTCTAATTGCAACAATCTCTTGGCTCCTACCAGTGAAGATGATGAATGGAATAGTTGGATTTCCTTCACGTACCCATTCAAGAAGATCGAGACCTGTCATACTATGAGGACCTAAATGATGGTCGCAGACAATTGCATCGAACTCCTCCTCTTCCAGCTTCTGTAACGCTTCCTGATCTGTGTTTGCTGAAACAAGTTCAAATCTACCATCCTCTTTAGCAAGGAATTTTCCTGCTAGAAATAGCAAGTCCTCATCATCATCTACAACTAGGACCCGTATCTTCATTTCCTCTCCAACTCACTCGACAATCTTACAAATCCAATTTTTTGAAGTGCATCGTGAGATATTACACTTGTCATGAAGTTATTCTCTCAATCTGGAGTGAAAAATAAGGGAGTGCCCAGCATAAACTGCTGGGCTAATGTTCTACTCTGAACTTTGTTTGGGTCTGATAATGAAGTAGTAAACAATTACAACTCCAACAATCACTACTACCACTCCTACCCCAACGATTAGAGGTAAGTAATCTGGCGGTTGTGTAGGATCCGGTTCCGATGGTATCAAATAGGTCAGCTCAGTGCTCTGAGAAACCTGACCGAACTCATCTGTTGCTTCAATATAGAAGTCAATCTGAGTTGCCCATGTTTGTCCAGGAATTGTGGCATTAAAGCCAGCTCCAGTATCAACCATAGTTACGTCTGTCCATGAACCTCCATTAACTCTGTAATGAAGTTCAACAGCGAATGAACTAAGATCAGACACTGTAGCAGATACATTCACAGCTTGATTTGCAATCTGTGAGGTCATCTGTATTCCTGAAATTTCAGGGGCTGGATCATTGTAGAGATACACGTCATCAAACAGAATCTCAAACCGTCCTCCCGTATCAGCTTCAGCAAAGAGATAGAAGTTCTCAATATCTGTAACAGGTTCAGAGCCAAACGCAGTCACAAAGTCATCAAAGAGATTCCTTTGGAAGTTAATCCATGTTCCGTTAGTATTGACTTCAGGTAGAATGATGTATTCATCAAAGCCGTTTCCAGTTGGAACTGCACTATGGTAGGCAAATATGTAAGCTAGAGTTTCACCTGTTTCGAAAGAAACTTCAAGATACATAAGATTCTCTGCATGTGCAGTATCATTTTCGATTCTCCAGAAGAAATCGAGCCAGAGATCAGTGTTGTTATTGATGAATCTGTTTTCAAAATCTCTATCCTCGCCCCATGAATTCCCATCAACCAAAGTTAGGTTTGCAGCTTTTGATCCAGAGTATGCGGTATCAGTTACTGTGAATTCGGGTTGAAATCCTGAGCTTGCTCCCCAAGAAAGGACTTCATCTCCCACGTCACCTTGATCTTCATATCCCTTGTCGTCCATTGCTGCTGACTGAAGATGCATCTCATCGAAAAGAATACTGATACATGAGGTGGGTCCATCAGCTCTGATGTTAATCTCGATTTGTTCCACAGTGATAAAGCCCGTTTGATTGACTGAGCTTATGTCATTCCAGATACTTCGACTAAATGTGTTCCATTGGCCAGTTGTGTTGAAGCCTGTCACGTTGATGACTTGAGCTCCTTCCCAAGTGAAAGTATTCGTATTATCTCCATATGCCAAGACATAGAAAACCGTGAATGATTCCGATTGGTTATAACATCCCACTTCAACATATGCAAAGGTGTCTTCATTTGCTCCATCAAACTCATTCATCATCCATTGGAAACTGAAAGTATCTGGATTCATTGATGAAAGACGTCTGTCGGGATAGTACGAAAAATAGAGTCTACTTTGATTTCCGATGGATTTCGCAGTTGCATTGAAACTCCACTCCCCTTCTTGACTGATTGAGCTGCGTGATATGTCCGCGGCTTCATTGTTAGTTCCAGAAGTCCATTCTGCGCTTGTTTCGAAGTTACCATTACCTGTACTCCCACCATAGATGATAGTTCCATTTGCCATCTCCAAATCGTCAATGAACGCTCTCGAATAATCAGAAGAGTGGGTCAATTGTTCGAATCTAAACTGCTGAAATTGTGTAGGGTAGTACCCTGCAATTTCAAAGAAGTCCTCAGTGATATTCCTATCAAATGTGTTCCACGTTTGCGCAGGACCATCAATGAAGAACCACATGTAATTTGTTGTATTGGTGTGACCAGTTTCTTCGCAGTTGAAGTAGTAGTGCATATCCACGTCACCTGGTGCACCTAGATAGATATCCAATCTGAAGTAGTCATAATCAATTGGCTGCGGAATACTGTCAATATACCAATCAAATTTCATAGTGAGATTGGTCGGATTATTCCAATGCGTCCAACCGTATCGACTGATATATGCATTAGCAGGATGATTTGGATCGATAGATCTTGACTGGATTCCTCTAGAGCGTACGCCTTCATTCACAGGCCATGGAGCCTGCGCATACCAAGAGTAGTGTTCAGTTGTGCGGTAAGTGTAGACATCATCAATATCATGAGCTGTTGTCCACTCCTCCATACCTGGATTACTGATATGATTCAGTTTCCATTCAACACGGTCTAGGTCTGTTTCCGCAAGTTGGTATTCTGAATTGTCAAAAGTTACAAGTGCTTCAGTTGGAGTTGTTATCATTGCTGACAGCAACCACAAAGAAACACAAAATATTGCAATGTGCTTAAGGTGGCTTGACATTCATTCCTCTCCACGCGATTGATAATATCACTAATTATTGAATCCTTATTTCTTCTTCGTTAACAGAATATTCCAGAAAAACGATAGTTTAAATTAGCTGTGTGCGTTGAACTGATACTATGTCAGATGTATTAACGAAGAGCATCTTTCGTACAGGATCGATTGTCGTTATAGTCGCTGGCGCGTTAATGACTTTCTTAG
>JABCTV010000253.1 GCA_018238205.1 Candidatus Thorarchaeota archaeon | reverse complement strand
AGACTCATAAATAAACAGGCGAATTAGAACAAGGCAGAATTCGTCTTTCATATAGCAAACAGAGTTGTGGATTTAGCTTATACTGTAACTAATTGGCCTCTCCTATCAGGGGGGACTCGAACCGGAGTATGTTCTCAACGATACCTTCCTCGGTCAGGTTTCTAACTCTAAATGACGTGAGAAAATTAGGCACCTTGCCTTCCTATTGAATTGGAATAACTTCACCTTGAAAAATAGCACAACTGGAATGAACTATCGTTAATTAGGATGTATATCCCCTACACTTCTCATGGAACTGGAAATATAGAGTGCTATTCACATAGCTTTCCCACCCTTAGCGCCGCCTCTGTATGTATATTGTCCGCATAGTCTTCTCGTATTACGTGGGTGTTACGTCTGTATTGGGTAGACAACACTTACCTTCTTAAGATTTCCAGTGGTAGTAGAGGTGAGTTGTACCACACTTTTGCATCACAACTCGAATACGAACGGAGAATGCGAAAATGACCAAAAACACACGACCATCATCAACCCTCCAGAAGAACGCCGAAGTCTTGCACACACTATACGGCCTTCTCGATAGTGACCGTGAACCAACAGATCAGGACGCTATGAGTCTTCGATACTTGTACGCGTGTTCCTGACCCCCTTACGATCCTCATTTCCAATGAGGTCAATTCGCTGTCTCCGTGCACCTCCCGGTATCAGAGACACAGTGGGGGAGAATTATTTTCCCCCACACCTTCTCCAAATCCGAGCTGATTAACATGACCGTAGCTGGAAAGACAAAATTGGCAAGTTCAAAGGGTTCAAGGACTCTCTTGCGAAGACACAGAACTCGGGCTGAGCGCGTGATGCGATCTCGCCTTAGGAAAATGAACTAGTTTTTGAAATATATTTTTCATCTTCAAATCTGATGATCAGTAAACTTTGGAACACGTGTTCCAATTATATATTAAAAATGATACCACAAAATACAGAATCATCTCTAGATTGATAATCTGAAATGAGCTATCCTTTCTTGCTACTACGTCAGGGTAAAGTAGAAAGTTGAGCCTTCGCCTACAATGCCTTCTGCCCAAATTCTTCCTCCATGCTTACGTAGCACTCGGTCTACTGTAGCGAGTCCAATCCCCGAGCCTTCAAACTCATCATTCCTATGAAGACGTTGAAACGGCTTGAACAATTTGTCGGCAAACTTCTGGTTAAAGCCTGCCCCATTGTCTCTCACATAGTAGACAGTTTCATCATCTTTTTCCACACAGCCAAACTCGATCTTAGCATCATTCTTGAGCCGTGTGAATTTCCAAGCATTTCCAAGTAGATTGGTCAGAACTGTTCTCATCAAGCGAGGGTCTCCTCTAGCAGTGATACAGTCTACAATCACCATATCGACTTCTCGTTCTGGTTCATTGGCTTGGAGTTCAATTGTGACTTCCTCAACCAATTTGGTGAGGTCTACGTCTTGTCTATTAATATCTGCTCTAGTCACCTTCGAGAGGGTGAGTATGTCATCTATCAGGGTTTCCATTTGAATTGCTGCAGCCCTGATTCTTTGTAAGAAATCTTGACCAGTTTCATCGAGGTTATCAGCATAATCTTCTTGGACTGCTTGGCTGAAACCCTCCATTGTTCTCAGGGGCGCTCGAAGATCATGGGATACTGTGTATGCAAAGGCTTCCAATTCCCTGTTAGCTGCTGCTAGCTCAGCAGTGCGTTCATCTACAATTTGGGTAAGGTGCTCATTGAGTCTTCGGACCTCTCTTTCAGCCATGTTTTTCTCTAATACTCGCGCTAAGACGTTGGCTAGAGTTTCAAAGTACGTTTTTGCGTCGTCCTCAATGTGCTTGGGAGTATTTCCAGCGATGTTAATTACTCCCAACAGGTCCCCGCTCTCATCCAGCAGCGGCCATGACATTTGAGATTTGATACCTAGAATATCCAACCATTTTTTGAGTGGCCCAAGGGATGGATCTGCTTCGACATCAGGAGCAAATACAGGTCTCAGAGTTTGAGCAACCCTGACAATCAAGTAACGGTCAATGTTTTCATCGTTCACAGGAACTGAGTCCAACAATGTTTCCTCCTCGAAGCCAACCTGACCATAGGTCTTTAGGACGTTCTCTTTCTTATCATATAGTGAAACGACTCCTTTGTCAAACCCAAGTGCATCGACCAATCCTGTAAGAGCTCGTTGACAAAGATTTCCCAAGTCCTTAGCAAAAATAGACGCTTCCGCGATAGATCGAAATGACTTACGTTCTCTTGAAACGGTTTCCTCTGCCTTAGCACGTGCAGTTATATTTCTAGCAACTACGACTACGCTTTTTCCATCCTCATGCATACTTATGATAGATGAGAACCTTTCACTTTCACCTTTGATTTCTAATGAGTAATCGAAAGTTTCACTCATACCGGTTTTTCGGACTAGATCTGCTTTTTCTTTGTAAACTCGACTAAGGTCTTCATCAAGAACCTCACTCAAAGATTTTCCAATGAATTGGTCTGGCTGAACAATGAGGTCCCCCACATTTCCGGAATAAAACTGAGAGTAACAATCATTTTCATCAATTACAAAAATAAGATCCTGCAGAGATTGAATGACTGTTCTGTGTTGTTCTTCAGATTCTCTTAGAGCCTCTTCAGCCTGCTTCCGCTCTGTTATGTCTAGAATCGTACCTGTGGCCCTCTTGGTTCCACCATCTTCTTTCCTCTCTTGAACCTTACCACGCTCTAAAACCCACTTCTGCTCTCCCGACTTCGCAATCATACGATGCTCAGAACTGTAGAATTCCGTTTCTCCATCCACGTGAGCAGCCCATCTTTTTTCCATGATTTCAACATCATCTGGATGGACATGCTTCTCCCACTCCGCATAGGATGTTCCCATCTCTTCAATTGTATATCCAAGAATTCCCGCGTACCGTTCATCAAATAGAAACTCATCGACATCAGCTTTCCAATCCCAAACTCCCAAGTCTGCTCCTTTCAGGGCGAGCTGAAGCCGTTCTTCAGACTCTCTCAGGGCGTCATCGATTTTTTTACGTTCTGTGATGTCCCAGAAAATACCAAGGATTCCTACGATATTTTCATCTTCATCTCGAGCAGGAGCCTTAACAATATGAACTTCAATCTTATTGTTGTTAAAGGTATATGATCCCTCATACTCCTCGACTTGGCCCGATTCAAGGACTCTCTTATCGCTTGAATAAAATCTCAGTGCCTGTTCCTCTGGGAATAAATCGGAATCAGTCTTACCCACAAAGAATTCAGGCGACAATCCCAAATCATTTGCATATGCTGGATTGACCGCTTGATACACTGAGTTCACATCTTTGTAGAAAATCCTCTGCGGTAAGTTGTTGAGCAGATTCCGATACTTGACTTCCCTTTCACGAAGTTCATCTCGCATCTGTTTCATGTTCGTAATGTTCCGAAGAAGTGATTGTACGGCAATAACCTCTCCCTCAGCTTGAATCAATGTGCTTGTCAAATGGAAGTGGAGTGTAGATCCATCTTTGCGAACTCCTACAGCTTCGATTCCTTCTGCTAACGTGGTTCCTGATGATAGACTTTGAACGAATTTCAAACGGACTTCATTCAAAGAGTCAGGATGCACGAACATCATCACATCTTGTCCGATGAGCTCTTCCTTGGAGTATCCGAAAAGTTCTGCGATATAGTCATTGCAGTGAGTGAGATTGCCATCAGTGTCCATTCTGATAAGCCCATCAGGAAGATTATCGTAGAGGGTTTTGTATCGTGCTTC
>JABCTV010000252.1 GCA_018238205.1 Candidatus Thorarchaeota archaeon | reverse complement strand
AATGAATAAAAAAGAATTCATTGATCAGTTAGACCAACTAATTACAGGAAAACCTCCATAGGATGTATTCATTTCGAAATATCATCCCTATGCTAGAGAAAGTGGTCTGGGCGGCTGATGAGGATCGTCGAGGCACAATCACAGATTTCTGGTTCGAGCCTGCTGACGGTTGGAAGCCCTCGGGAATGAACCCTGAGAAGGAGCGTATGAAAGAGATGTGCGCCCCTGTCTATGAATGGGTTAAGAGTATGAAGAAGAACTGATATTGAAAGAGCTGGTTGTCAAATGACTTCCAGCTCGATTCGTTTATTTTTTCCTGAATTTCCAATTAGTATCCTTACCATGCCATAGGAATTCATGTAATTCCTGAACTATGAACAAATTTGATATCCTCGCATCACCTTGCGATTGTTGGAGGATTTGAATGTCAGAGGGACAGAAATATCCGGTATTCAATGGAAGTTCTGAGGACTATACTTCTCAGATGATAGACATCACTCGAAAAAGACAGAAGAAACTATACAATCATGCTAGAGAGGAATTTGATGTAATTGTAAAGTCATATTGGCATACCAAAATGATTACAGGGATAATTCATTCTTCCTACTTGCATCACCACGACAATGATAAGAATTTATTTACCCAGAATTTTGTGAAGTGGTCAGGTCTCTGGTTTAGAGTAATTGAATCATTAAATATTCTTCAAGATTCCATGATTCTTGGATTAGAAGGAAGAACCTCTAGTGCATTTAACCTACTTCGTCCTGCTTTGGAAAGTATTGTAGCAGGAGCATTTTATCATTGTCTTTCTCAGTCACAATATCGTGAAAGAGCAGAGATAATCAGAAAATCAGATATCGGTAGGACAAAAGGAATTATCAATTTAGTTGAAGAAGTGATTAAGAATACCGCGGATAGAAATTCGATTCCTGCCGAGTTGGAGCGACAGATGACTAGAATGTCTGTGGAGTTTGCGTCTGATGTTCACTTACCGAAAATTGGATTGATGCTTGCACAACTTGAGGAATGGGAAGTTCTTCCTGTTGAAACAGAACTCAGTCTTTCAGAAATCTTGCATTCAACATTGTACACAAAGTTATCGGATTATTCGCACTCAATTTACCATTCAAGCTATGCTGGAAAAGGAATCGAATCAAGAAATCATGACGTTTTGTTTGGATGGGATGTCGATATAGGATCATTCAAGGAATTTGCAAACCACTTTAGATTTCTTTGTGCCATCATTCTTCATTTCTTTCTTAATCTGACAGAAGAAATCCAGAAAACCCAAAGTTACGTTGGTATGATGTTAGAGTATATTGGAAATATCCCGGATATGCACTTGATTTTGGGAACAATTCCAGAACAAATTCAGGATTTCATCAGACAAAATCAGAATAATTCATAATCAAAGAGAGTTTCCTGTTATTGCCCAAAATTGGGAAATTTATTCACGACCGAATCTAGTAAAATTCATAGTTCTTCTCCCTCTTTCAATTTTTGAATACTGAAATATCGCGTATTATGAATATTAGCACCAAGAGTTCCATCTGCTAATAAGTCCGCAATGATCAAAAAGAGTTTAGGATCATCCATGTTCTCATCTCTATGGAATATTTGCTGTAACCTAAAGACCAAGTCATATGATTGGGAACGTCGGATAAATAGTGACCTTTTGTTCACTCGTGGTGGTGGAGTGTCGAGTTGTATTATATCCCCTGTTTGGATAGCCATGGACAGCAATCCTTGTTTGTTCTGTGGAAGTCCTCCCAGGTGAGCCATCCCAGCCTATGGCTTATCTTCCGCCAGTTCAGATTCTTCCTATGAGGCAGTTCGACTTCTAGGGATTTTGGATTCTTCTTGTAATCATTGAACTTGTATCCGTATAACCTGCGGACGGGATCGATCTTAAACATCTCAGGCGTCAATAGGAGGAACAGAGTCCTCTCTGGATTTCTCCTGCAAAACGGTTCACAGCGATCCTTATTGTCCTCCAACATGACATCGATGATTCTAGCAATCTGGTTTCGTGTGGCGTCATAGGTGACATCATAGCTGATATCGGACAGAACCTTCGCTTCTACTATCACCGCGAACCCGTTGCTGGGATTCATGAGTAGGGCGTCCAAGTGGGTGGGTCCTTCCAGACGGAGCTTTTCATGTGCACTGTGTAACACGGAGGGTATGATTTGCCGCTCATGCAAGTTTTGACTAAGCCAAGTCTTGTAGGAGGGCGGTGAGGGCAGGGTACACTCAAAGAATAGCTCGAGTTTTCCATCCAAACACTCTGACCAAGAATCCAGACCAGCCACAGGAGGATCTTCGCCAAAGGCCTTAGTGAAGAGTTGCTGCAACATCTGCATTCGTCGTTCTTCGTCATAGAACATTGTCATCATGCAGGAGGCAACCCAGAACCGTTCATCCTTCTCAATCTGGCATGGCTTCTTCGTCTTTGAGAGAGGCGTTCCCTTCCTATCCGGTTTGTCAGCAAGATACCGACGATACATTCGGATGCTTTTCTTGTAGTAGCTCAGAGGTTTTTCATTCTTAATGCATACACCTCGAGACTTTACCTTGATGAAATGGTTCAACAACTGCCCTTCCGTGAAAGGCAGATATGTGTTATCTAAAACCTCATTCATAACAATGACTCGCGATAAAGAAAGAAGAATGGATTAAAGTAATTTGCTTTCTCAGTACGGGAAGAGGCAGTTGCAATGAATATTATCGCAGAGATATTCGCGAAAATGGATAACTGGAGGAATCTCCCCAAATATCAACTGGAAAGACGAGCTGACATTTTCTTTGCTGTCTACCTAAAAGCAGCATTGGAGGCCAAGTACAACATCAAAATAAAAGAAGAGATAATTCCCGAGTTCCCCATACATAAAGCTACAATTGATCCTAATAATCAAACCCATCAATCAGTCAACGTAGACTTTCTTGCTTTTTCAGAAGATAACAAGATAGCGTTCCTAATTGAACTCAAAACAGACCTTGGTTCAAGGCGAAAGAGCCAGGATGATTATTTGATAGCTGCCGCAAATATAGGATTAACCAAGTTAATACAGGGATTGATCGAGATATTTCCAGCCACAAAGATAAAGAGAAAATATTTTCACTTGTTTAAAATACTGGAGGATGCAGGGATTATAGAACTACCTAGTCACCTTCAGCCCAAAGTTTTTTCCAAGAACATGTCTGGAGTTGGTGCTCTAATACGAAAGGTGAAGATCATTGCGCCCATAGAGCAGAGTAAAGTTGTCTATATACAACCCACAGGTGATGGTGAGAACGTTATCAATTTCAGAGAGTTTGGTAGTCTAATAGAAGGAATTGACGACCCTATCACACAGAGGTTTGTTGAATCACTCAAGACATGGAGCGAAATCAAAGCAGGAAACATAAACGTCTGACAATCGTCACAAGACTGCTAGCTCTTCTCCTTCTTTTTATCAGAAGTCGTCAAGACTAGACTGCTGAGGTCCAGCCTTCTTTGGCCACTTGATTATTCCTGGTTGTTCCTCAGTCGCAGCATGACAAAATGAGCAAAGCGCAACAACCCAGTCTTTGGGATAGTATTCCTGTCTCCACCAATCTTTCACAGGTATGATATGATGACCATGCATATCTTGGTTCATGCTTTTCTTTCCACAGGCTTGACAGGTCCAATTATCACGTTTCTTTGCTTCTAGGGATTGCTTCATCCGATACTTCTTATCTGAACCATCTTCAGACTCGGAATAATAATCTCCTTTTCCTCCCTTACCTAATGAGATTCTCATCCTTGTTTCCAAAGAAAAAGCACTCAAAGT
>JABCTV010000251.1 GCA_018238205.1 Candidatus Thorarchaeota archaeon | reverse complement strand
TTGAAGAACTAAGAAAACTCTACTATGAAAAGAAGCTTAGTCACGAGGACATTGCTAAGCAGTTGGATGTTTCGAAACGTACGATTGGCAGGATGATAAAGAACCAAGGGTTGGAAGTTCGAGACAATCGGAAATATCAAACTGAAGAGCAGAAGCAGGAAGCAAGAAGTAAATCTGTTGAAAAAACAAGAGAAAAAGTTCGTGAGATTCGAGAGGAGTTATGGGGTGAAAACTGTCTGATATGTAAAGTGTCGAATAAAGAGAAGAGTTACTCATTACACAAAAGAGATGGAACCGAACACAATCCTGATGATCTTTGGAAACTCAAATATCTTAGAACTGTAAATCCGAATGAGTATTCTCCTCTATGCGTTTCTTGTCATCGTGGCACTCACTATCTAATGGAAAATCAGAATATGCAAATGGACGAAATTGAATCTAGAATCCCGGAAATTCTTGTTCAAAAAACACAAGAATTGCCACCGATTGAACTCCCTAATGATTTAACACCATCATCGAAGCAATATGATGAGATAAAACCTAACTTCAAGGGAACCACTCAGGAAATGGTTCGTGCGCTCTTTGGAAAATCTTGTGTGTCTTGCGGATTGCATTATGAGGAGAAACAAGTTGTTACACATAGAAAAGACGGTCGCCCACATCATCCGAAATTAACCTCTGAGGAGAAGTACTTTCGAACTCTCGACCCCGATGAATGGGCTACCTTGTGTAGAAAATGCCACCGTTATGTTCATTGGTCAATGGATAAATTGGAAATGAAATGGGATGATTTTGATTTTAGCTAGGAGAAAGAAGTGGTGCGGAGGGCGAGATTTGAACTCGCGAACTCCTACGAGATTCCCCCTTCGTGATGAGGTATCACGAAGACAAGGATCTGAGCCTTGCGCCTTTAACCTGGCTTGGCAACCTCCGCTTTAGTGACTTCTAGGAATCAAGTACCGATATAACGCTTTTGTCAATTATCGCCGCATCGTTTATTTCATTTCAGGACAAACTGAGTCATCAGTGATTGATATGTGCGAGATAATCGTATTCTCGAATGGTACAACGTTCAAGGGAATGAGAGAATACTCAGGGGAGGTTGTAAGTCAATTTGAAACTGTGATTCAATGTCCTCAATGCAATAAAGCTTGGATTGCTTATCATGTAATCGACAGAGCCCTCTGGCTTCCTGATGGTCTTGAGTGGGCTCCATACTACGTCTATGTACTTGAAATGCCTAAAGTTGGTCATTTCTATGTGGGTCTGTCTAGTGAAATCAAAACAAGAATTAATGCTCATTGGAAAGGAAGAGGACATGAATGGACGAAGGGTAAGGGTCCATTGAAATTGGTGGAGGTAATTCCTTGTGACAGTGAAACGGCTCCAATCCTTGAAAGAGAGAAGACTTTGGAATATATGGAAAGGTTTGGGCCTAATAGAGTGAGGGGAACCCGTTTTCCTTCCAAGAAGAGAGAATGATTATCACAACACTCTATGGCTTTACCCATTTAGTCAATTTAGCCATAAGTTTGCTTCTTTTTTCACTATCATAGGTTGCAGCAGTAATGGTGTCTGCTAGTTCCTTTCTACCTCCTATAGCCAAAGCGAAGATTAGCACCTTTGTGACCAATGATAGTGTTTTGAGTATTATTTCCGAACTGTCTTTTTCTAGTGACCCGCCATGAACAACTTTACTCCTTGCACGATATGCTGTGTCTAGTAGTTTTATCGTCTGATGTTTTTCGATATCAGTTATTCCAACTAGGTTAGACGCAAGGAAAGTCATTCTAAACCCAGTAGTTTTGAATAATATTTCTAAACCGATTACTAGATCAACAATCATATCTTCCAATTCGTTAGACATAATCGCATTGTTGAATCTACGAATTGCACGAAGAATCCTTCCTACACGATCTTTCTTACCCTTGTCTCTCACATTCCTAAATCTTATCCAGAGACTTTCCAGATATTCCGTCATTGCAGAGTTCAATTTGCATTCGGATTCAATTCTTGAATTGAAAACTGCCGGAAAGATTTCTGGTGGTGGGGGAACAGAAAATACCACCGTTACAGGTAGCATTGGCCCTATAGCATGGCTAAAATGAATTTCCGAAATGCCAATCCAACTCGGTATAATCAATCGGAGAACGATAATCAAGTTATGAAATTCGTGAACTAGTTCATATTTTGGTTGGAACAACTGATTGTAAATAGAAATGCTCCAACTTTTCTCATCAAGCTCTTCCATAGCGATATTAACACTTGGTTTAGTTTCAACAATGAACTTACTGGAAGTACGTCCCATCACTGAAACTTTATCCTGCTGAAAAAGGACTCTTTCGAGAAATGTACACTTCCTAATCATAAACGGACCTGGTAAATCAATCTTGTCCAATTCACAATCAAATTGATGCAGATAGGCCCATGATCTATTGACTCTAGGTATTTCTTTGATTGATCTCTCAAGTTCCGTATATAATGAAGTAAGAAGATTCTGGACTATCTCTCCTTTTCTCAGTGTGTCCAAAATACTGAATAAAATGAGTTTTCCGAATGCTTCCTTTTCAAGCCTAATATTCAGCTTCCTCGGATGTTTATCCAACAAAGAATAGTATTCTGCTCTAAGCGACTCAAATTGCTTTGACGCAAAAGTATGCATAGGATAAGGTGTTTTCTTGAATTCCTTTGCCACGATTTCAGCATACTTGTATAATGATTCTCGCAGAATCTCAGACATCCACAATCCCCTGGCACAAAATAGCTCCGTGATATATTAGGGTTCAGTCATTCAAATCTCGCCCTCCGCACCACTTTTTCTATTGCACATTGCGAATCGAAACTATGCACATGCTAGTTCTCACAAGTAATGCATTTCCCGCTCGTGGTCTATCTTTAAATCAAATTCACCCTATATCTAATGGATGTCCTGTTATGTGCGGATTACGGAATCGCATTAGCACTGATTGTTTACAGGTGATTAGTTGAGGTGCTGCAAGTGACGGGAGGGAAACCAGATTCAGGGTTGCACAAGAAGAAGTTGCTACTCACTATCTACTACATAGTAGTCGCTTTGATTTGTACTCTGTGCATAATCTATGCTGTCTTATTTGGAGCCACAGGTGGCTATGTCCCATCAGACTCCATGTGGTTCATGTTCAGTGCTCCGCTTCCAATCCACGTCTATTACCTAACGGAGAAGATATTCATCACATTTCTGCCCTTGCTTGTTGTGCTCAATTTACACACCCTTTTGTTCAGACGCTTTTTGCATCAGAAATCCCACGCTCCATCAGGGAATGCAGTCCATGTGATTCTTGGAATAGTACTTGCATTTCCCCTGCTATATGTTGCAGTGCTTCTCTATCTTCTATCTGGTTTCGCTCTTGGTTGGTGGGTAGTTGTAATAACTTGGAGTGGAATTGCTTCAGGGTTCCTGGTTGTATATCAATTATGCATCTCCATTGTCATGTCTGAGAACACAATGAGATATTTCCGCATCCATTTATCGAATCCGCGAAACTGGGTCGCTTTCCTAGCACTGGTTGGGATTCTTGCTGTTCCTTCCCTATTTCTGATTATTCCACTTCACAAAAGCTACTTCCACTATTATCCTTCATATGAACAGTTTTTAATGGCGCTTCCAGACCTTGTGGCAAGAGCACTCGTAATTGGAATAGTACTACCAATGACATCGTTTGTATCCCTTTACTTTAGTACAAAAGAAACTGCTTAGCTTCTGCCAAGCGAATCTCGCCCTCCGCACCACTATTCTCCTTGGTTCCAGTACTGGCGTCGTGGGGCACTGCTTGAATCAAGACTTTGCTGTGCTAACTCTCTATTGCATTTTGCTTGCTACATATCATCTGCATACG
>JABCTV010000250.1 GCA_018238205.1 Candidatus Thorarchaeota archaeon | reverse complement strand
AAGCTTGGTAAGGTAGGATGTGTATTCGGGGTTTTAGTTGGTATCATCTCATTGGTTACAGCCTTTTTGGGACCAACGACCCCTTGGAGTAGTCTCCCAGTGACCTTCTACGGTGTAGAGTTCATTGGGTTCATCTATCTTGTGCCAATCTGGATGCTCGTGATGTCACTTTACTTCCTTAGTTTCTGGAGCAGCAGCAATAGAATACTGGGGATGGTAGCGGGACTCGCTGGACTTGCATCTGCGGCTCTGGGGCTTCTTACAGCCCTTCAATTCTTCCCCCTCCGACTGCCCTTCACAGGAGAATGGGGTGCTTGGCTTGGGGGTTGGATAGATGCTACACTGATTAGTGGAGTGGCCATTCTGTTGTTTGGTTTAGTCTATCTGAAACTGTACATGTCTTCCAGTACGCGCAATATTTTTGGAGCAGCCACAGGTTTGCTCTTCTTGGTGGTTGGAGTCTTTGGAATCCTAATAGGATTCGCACCTGGTTTAATTGCACTGACGTTCTTCAACGACTTTTCACTTATTCCTTGGATGTACGGTGTTGTGCTAGTACCATCTTTTCTCGGTTTCAAGTCTTAGTATTGAAAACTCAAGGGTTGATAATATTCACCCCTTGAGATCTTTATTTGATTACTCTTAGTGTAACACAGACAGGAGTCTTTCAATAAATGACAGGCTCATCCCATAATCATTCCTTATCGTCCCAACTTTCTCCACTCTTCCAATTTCAGGAGAATTTTTCCAAGAAACCCTGTGATTCCTGCAAAGTGCTACCAAGACATACCGCAGAAGTCCGACATGGGCCTTAGAGAAAGGAAAAGGAGCGCTATGAC
Source organism: Candidatus Thorarchaeota archaeon (assembly GCA_018238205.1). Taxonomy (GTDB): domain Archaea; phylum Asgardarchaeota; class Thorarchaeia; order Thorarchaeales; family Thorarchaeaceae; genus SMTZ1-45. The sequence goes on along the minus strand of JABCTV010000250.1, from coordinate 3,043 downwards.
AGCTTGCTTGGCGTTTTGCATATACAAAATATGCAAAATATTGATTTCTAATACTGGTGTTTGACTTCTTACTTTCTGGAAAACATCATCTATGTTTGTGACTCACTAAGTGTTAAGATGATTTCACAACTCTACGACCAATTGCAAGCTGCAAGCGCGGGGACAAAGTCTCAAGGCACAGCTGATGTTACATTGCCCCTTCAGGTGATGTTCTCAAACACTGATAGAACAGTGATCAAGGCTCGCTTGAGATATAGTGGACCCGATCGCGACTCTAGCTTAGTTATGATAGTAGGTTTGAGGTCCGACATCCTTTCTCCCTTTCAGAAATTTAACTCGGACTCAAAGGGTCTATACCAACCGTGTGATATTCCCGGCTTAGTTCCTGGACTTGCACTACTGGCATCCTCTCCAAATAATGGGCTTGTCCTTAGTGCGATTTCACGTGAGGAAGCAACCCGGTTCATTCTAGTCTTTGAAGGATTAGCTTCACGAAAGGGTGGAAGCTTGAAAGCGCTCTCCAGCTCAATTCGCATCTTTATGAAAAGATGGACCGAATGGACTGATGTTCTACTTAGCACATTGAAGCGTGATCCCGTCATTGGGGACTGGAACACAGACTTCCGTGAGATGCTGGCTGGCGAGTCTGGATTCGTTACGATGGCATGGCATACTCCACTTTCATACTCTGACCGTGAAGTAGGCCTGCAGAGAGTTGTGATTTCGTCAAGGGCATTGCTTGCGTCGGTTCTCAACAGCAATCAGCTGAAGGTACCGATGATTACTGGCCTTAGGGATTGGCTCGACAGTTTGAGACCTTTGCCTGAGGTTGTTAGCAGTGTTCACATTAAAGAGGAGGCAGAAATCTAAATGATGGTTGACGATATTATTCATGGAGTACCTCTAACGCCTTATTCCCTTCCGAAAGCGTCTTGGCTAGCTGGGGCCGCAGCAGGATTAAAGATTCTTGAACCGCGGACTCCAAAGTGGCTCTGGGAGGGTTTCATCAATGATGTCTATGATATGATGGATTTGATAGGTGACATTGAACCGGCTGAACCAGGAACCGCTCCTGATTATGGAGATGGACAAATTGGTTCTGCCTATGATGCTTTAGGCGGTTATGTTTCGGTAGCTGGCGAACTCTGTCCAGAAGGTCTATTTTTCCGGGTACCTGTTGCTCGGCAAGAGCAAGTACTTGAATTATTGAAGGGCTTGACTCTGTTCAAATCACATGGTGAAATCTTGGTCCGTACTTATGATCTACCCGCTTTTACTAGGCTCGTGCCAATAGAAGGACCTGTTGCAGAACAGCTAATTCTGGAGGTTGTTTTATGACTGAACTCGAAGCAGTTCCTGGTGTAGGTCCGGGTGCAGCAAAGCAGCTGAGATCTTTGTTTGTTACCACTGCGGAAATACTGAGTGTCCAGAACCCCCTTGAACTAGAAGCCCGTACAAAGCTTGGTGAGGCCACTGTGAAGAAGATTATTAGAAATGCTCGTGATGTAACAGGAAAGTTCGGGTTCAAGTCTGGCATCGAACTGGAGGAACAACAGGCAACTATCCCCCGCCTCTCCTTTGGACTCCCTACTCTTGATTCGAAGCTATTGGGAGGATTGGAAGCAGGATCAATCGTAGAGTTTTTTGGTGGATTCTCAAGTGGGAAAACACAATGGTGCCATCATCTTGCAGTTAGGGCGCAGCTCCCATTAGAGCAGGGCGGTCTTGAGGGTAGAGTCCTGTGGCTGGATTCAGAAGCATCCTTCAAAACGGTAAGCATCCGGGCCAATGCTATCAGATGGGGTCTCGATCCTGATGTTGTACTCGGGAATATCAATGTATCACCCATGGCACAGAGTAGTCATATTGAAGAAACTTTCGATCAGATCCAACAGCTTTTAGCTGAGGGGGAATTTAAGATGCTTGTTATTGACTCTCTCACTGGACTATTCAGAGCAGAGTACAAGGGGCTAAAGACCCTTGCGCTAAGGCAGCAGACGATCAATGGTCTACTGAATCACATGCGGCGTCTTGGAATGGCAACTGACGCTATGTTTCTCTATACAAACCAGCTCACTACAAAGATTGCTCCAGTAGGAGGAAATGCTTACGCTCCAGCCGGAGGACATGTCGTGAGTCATGCCTCGGATTATCGATTCTACGCGGGGAAGGGACAGAAAGGAAAGAGAAAGCTTGTCCTGAGAGATAATGCTGGAGTGCCTGAGTTCTCCATAGAGGCACATCTTGGGTGGGGCGGATTTTACAGTGAAACTAAGGACAAGACTACTATGGAGAAAAATATCAAGGAAAAACTCGGTCCGTTAATTGGCTCAAGTATTGAGGAAGAGGACAGCGAGAAAACGAAACCAAAGGGGAAGAAAAAGAATACCAAGAAGGATTCGGAGGAAGATAAAGAGAAAGAGAATGTGGAGGAGGAAAAGACGGAGTGAGTGTATTGTATAGAGTGTTCACATGTCCTAGCTGTAACTACACTGGATACAAAGAGGTGAGTAGTGCGGATGAAGAGTCTACATGCAATCTCTGTTCCACGACTATCACACACTCTCCTGTAATGGAATACGTCAACACCGCGGATGAGGCTCTACGTGCTATGCGGAGGATGCAGATAAAATCGCCACCAAGACCCAGACCAAGTGCGAGGTATGGTCTAGGAGTGAAGAGGCGTGTACTGAATATCGTTTCAGACCTGAGTGATCTGAACAGAGGGAAAGGGGTGAATGTTGGAAGGGTAATTCAAGAGTGTAAGGATGCTAAAATAGACCTCGATAAAGCTAGAAAATTCCTATTTCAATTGGAGGAAGAAGGGTTGATTATAGATATGGATGGACAGCTGGCACCAATTGAGAGTGATGACTGGTGATTACAATCGTACAGATGAACCACATAGAAAATGTGGAGCTCATAATTAGTACAGTATCCAAAGGAGGCATGAATAATGGCAAGTTCAGATAATGTATCAGATTCAATGTGGATTCAGAAAACTCCACCCAATGTCCCAAGGAGTTCGATGATCAATTTGGTC
>JABCTV010000249.1 GCA_018238205.1 Candidatus Thorarchaeota archaeon | reverse complement strand
CCCAAGAACCCGATATATCTCCCAAATAAATGGTGCCAGAATAAATATATGTGTATGGTATATCATTATGAATATAAAATCGTAGGCCATCAGTTGCAGTATCTGGTTTTTGGATATTTAAATAAGTAGTTGTAGTATTGATCTCCAGACCTATTGAATTATCTCCAAGTTTTGTAACGTACGCAGAGTTCAATCCAAGCCTAGCACAGGCTACTGCTACGTTCATCTCAGCACCCCCTGCATGAGCGTTATAGCTGGATGTCTGTTCAAAACGCATGAAATCTGGAGGCGAAAGTCTTAGCATCACTTCACCAAAGGTGACAACATCGTAAGTCATATTTACCAACTCAAAGTAAGTTTAACTTAGTTTATACAAGTCAGCATATGTTAAATCTCTTCCCGAGTATACTCATTATTAAACATTGAATTCGGTCCTTGCTATGACCTCGTCTTGTACAAATGGATCCAATTCGATGAAGTACGCACTGTATCCCGCAACCCTGACAATGAGGTCTCGGTGCTGCATTGGATTCACCTTAGCATCCTCAAGGGTTTCTTTGGATACTACATTGAATTGAACATGGAATCCTCCCATTTGGAAATATGCATCAACCATTCCTGTGAACTTCTCGCGTCTTCGTTCGGTATCAAAGAACTCTGGTGTGAATTTCATATTGTATAGAGTTCCATTGTAACAGAGTGAATGATCCAACCTAGCTACAGATTTCATAGCTGCAGTAGGACCATGGGTATCCCTGTTTTGAGTTGGAGATACCCCATCGGATAACATTACTCCCGCTTTGCGACCGTCTGGTGTCGCCCCAAGTGCTTCACCTTGGGGAATATACATCGATACTGAAAATAGGGCTCCATGATATGGTCCATTTCTTGTAGTCATTCTACTCTGAATCGCATTGCAGAAGGATCTTCCAGTATCACGAGCTAAACTATCTACCTTCTCAATATCGTTTCCATATTTACAGGGGTCATTTTCCAAGCGTACTCGTAAATCTTCATGACCTTCATAATCATTAGCAAGAATTTCTAACATCTCATCAAAGCTCATTTCTTTGTCCTCGAAGATGTACTTCCTCAATGTTGCTAAGGAATCCGCAACAATTGCAACTCCAACCCCCATTATTCCCCCACTGTTGTAGGTCACAGCGCCTTCCTGCATTGTTTTACCGTTACTTAGACAGCCCTCTAGTAAGGATGAGATGAATGGTGTGGGCTTGTGTTCTGCTAGAACGCCCGCAGCTTGTCTATCTGCTCGAGTAAGAAGTTCAATTGCATAGTCTATTTGTTCTTCGTACGCTCTCCATAAATCATGGAAGTCAGTAAACTCTCCAGGGGTTCCGGTTTCTTTCCCAACTAATTCTCCAGTTTTAGGATTTCTACCATTGTTGAGTGTAATTTCCAATATCTTTGGGAGATTCACATATCCAATGTTAGGTCTCGGATCAGACTTACCTTCAATGATTGGTTCAACACACCCTAGGATTGAGTAGTTATCTGCATCATTCACATCAGTCCCTTTGTCAAGCATCATGGGAATGATGGCTTCATCATTGAAGAGACCTGGCATACCTAAACCCTGTGAAACTACGTCCACAACTTGTAACTTCAAGTTCTTTGGAGTATTCTTGTGCCATCTGAACGATACTGTTGGTTGCGTTACTCTGATGTTTGACGTTGCTTCAAGAACCAGTTTCGTAATCTCATTACTCGTATCATTTCCAGCACTGTCTTGTCCTCCAATGGTGAGGTTCTGAAACATCGGATGACCAGCGAAAGCAATGCTATAGTACTCGTTTCTGAGTTTGATTAACGATGTGAATTTCACCCAGAGCATCTCAAGCAGTTCCAATGCTCCTTCTCGGGATACTCTGTTCTTGTTAATGTCCTCTTGATAGAATGGATGCATGTATTGATCAAATCGACCCGTGGACATAGAATGACCATTTGATTCAGTCTGAATCAATAGATGTACGAACCAGAATGATTGTAGAGCTTCACGAAAAGTTTCCGCAGGTTCAGCTGGAACCTTGGAGCATATTCTGGAAATCTCTCGAAGTTCCTCCTTTCTTTGAGTATCTGCTTCTTCTTCTGCCATCTTTGAAGCAAGGCTAGAGAATCTTTTGGCAAATTTGATAACAGCTTCAATCTGAATTCCTACTGAATCGTAAAATAGTTCCTTCTTTTTATCGCCCTTGTGTCGTTCTTTTAGCGATTCTATATCAGTGAGGATTGCATTAAATCCACGTTTGATAACCATCGGGTAATCTACAATTACATGACCTATGCCTGTTCCAGGTGCACCAATGGTGAATAGACCTGCGTTTGATGCGTTCTTGGACTTTTCAGGTATTATTTCTCCTGCAATTTCTGATGTGCTTCTACCTTTCCAGAATGTGAAGACTTTCCGTAAATTCTCCTTGTCTTCTTCAGCAATACTGAAGCGCTCTGTTCTTCTCTTATCTAGAGTGTCTAGTTCTTCTTCAATCCAACTCCAGCTGTATTCAGGAAATATCTGGCATGAACGGGGAGTTGGACCCATATTTCCAACAATCAACTCCTCAGGTTCAATTCTAATTGACATATTATCGAGAACATGAGCAAAAGCACCAGCTAATCGGATCATCGTTGGTTCAGATAGATGCTCTTTGACATAATCAGTAAAGAGGACCGCTCTCTCAGAGGAGATTGTGGGGTCAGACCCAAGCATTCTCTGCTTGATTCTTTTTGTCCGTGCTGTCATCTCAAATCATACCGTCGAATTCATTGATTACTGTTCTTATCTGGTGTTTCACAATAGCTTGGGAAGGAAAGAATCCAATCTGCTAATAGCTTCCTCTATTCTTTCTGTTGAAACCGCATAGCAGAGTCTGATGAAGCCTTCTCCGAATTCGCCAAAAGCTGACCCATGAATTGTAACTACATCTGTTTCCTTCATGATTTTCATAACTAGATCATATGATTTCATTCCGTAGGATGAAATATCAGGAAATGCGTAAAATGCACCACCCGGTGGATCAAGTTCTACCCCTTCTATAGCATTTAGTCCCTTCGTGATAATATCCCGTCGTTTTGCGAAGGTCTGTAACATCTCATCAACACAATCTTGTGGTCCTGCAAATGCCGCCTCTGCAGCTTTCTGAGATACAGCAGTGGGCATTGCAATGATGTGCTCTTGGAGACCTGTCATCGCTTCAAGAATTTCACTTGAACTCGTGACTGCTCCAATACGCCATCCCGTCATTGCGTACGTTTTTGATAGAGAGAATATGGAAACAGTCCGTTCTTTCATACCTGGAAGTGCTCCGATAAAAAGTGGTTTTTCATTGTCATATCTGAACTTCTCGTATGCATCATCTGAAATAACATAGATATCATTTTCAATGCAGAGATCTGCTATCTTTTTCAGTTCGGTATTGGAGATTATACCCCCAGATGGGTTGTTTGGACTATTGAGAACAATCATCTTAGTTTTATCAGTGATTAATTTCTCAACATCTTCAGCCATGATACCAAAACCATTCTGTTTCTTCAGTTGAATTGGGATGGGTACTCCTTCAGCCAGCTTAATGTGAGCGTAATGGCTGACAAAACCCGGATCTGGGTAGATAACCTCATCGCCTGGATTGACGAGAATCAAGTTCGCAAGAACTAGTGCACACATTCCTCCAGCAGTACACATAATTTCAGTTTCTGGATTAGCGTCAATTCCATTGTCCCGTTTCAGCTTTGTAGCAATAGCCTCTCTTACTTCGATAAGTCCAGCATTGTGCGTGTATTTTGTGAAACCATCATCAATTGCTCTCTTAGCGGCTTCTTTGATATGGTCTGGCGTATCAAAATCAGGAATTCCCACAGACATATCAAAGACATCGGTCCTTCCCGTTATCATAT
>JABCTV010000248.1 GCA_018238205.1 Candidatus Thorarchaeota archaeon | reverse complement strand
AGAATAAGTAGGATATCTCGATCGCACTCATCAGACCGCTTTGCCCTATCGATTAATAGATCTTTCTTGTCTCGGACCCTTGGTTCGAGTCTGCCAACTACCCTGAAAAGTTCGCCAATTTCTTGATCGTCCAATTTGTGAGATATAGAAAGAGGATAATATTTGTAAAGTTGCAGTAGTCGGTCTACAGCGTCGGATACCCGTGCCTCTTCATATTCATCTTGGTTTAGTGTGAGAATTAAAACACAGGGTTTGCTATGATTTTCAAGGTAACTTGCTAAATAATCGTACAATCACGAATGATAGCTGGCCTTGGATGTCAGGTGGACCTATTTACATGGATGCCGGAAGTTCAGGACTCGGTTATTTTGCATTTGATATCTATGATGGTGATGATTTTGATATCAATGTTCTATCTTATCTAGTCTATGACCCGTATGGAGGATTTCTAGTAACCATTGCAACAGTTGTAATCATTGCAAGCACCGCTGTGATAATTGGTGCAGCATTAGCAATAGTCCGTGCTAAGAGAATGAAGTAGCAAACCAGCATAACAAAATTGACAGCGGAAGTAGTAACCTATATCATTCAGTAGTAGGTCTGGTAAACTTGAGGAAGAATCTATGGACCCTCGAGTAGAAGAACATGCAAAGATAATCACTGAATGGAGCACTGGCATCAAACCCGGTGACATGGTGGTTATCAATTCAAGCCCAGAAGGGCACGAGCTTGTAGTAGCACTGCACAAGACAATCGCAAAAGCTGGTGGAAGAGTAGTAACTCTGATGACGAGTGAGGAAGCTGCCCGAGCGTACTATGATGGAGCGTCTGACGAAACACTTCAAATTATTCCCGAGCACCTCAAGGCTCTAACTGAGTCCTGTGACGTTTACATAGCAATACGTTCTCCAGTCAATACTAAGGCGCTAGCGAATGTAGATCCTAAACGTATCATGATAAATTCAAAAACACAACAAGAGATTCAAGGCATTCGTTTAGGTAAACGCTGGTCCCTAACTGTTCATCCTTGTCAGACTCTTGCGCAGCAAGCAAATATGGGTCTAGAAGAGTATCGTGATTTTGTGTATGGTGCGACTCTGATTGATTGGGCTGAAGAGAGCAAGATGATGTATGTGATGAAGGAGCATCTTGAGAATCACAATGACATAAGATTCGTAGGTCCTGAAACTGACATCCATGCTTCAACAGAAGGCAGAATCTGGATTGCCAGTGATGGGAAGCATAACATGCCGTCAGGTGAGGTCTTCACTGCGCCGGTGGAAGACACAGTTGAAGGCAAAATCTACTTTGATATTCCCTTCATGCAACAGGGCAAAGTGATTGAAGGTGTACGACTTACTTTCGAAAAAGGTGAGGTTGTAGACTTCTCAGCAGAGAAGGAAGAAGCAACCCTAAAACAAATCATAGAGATTGATGAAGGCTCACGTCGCTTGGGTGAAATGGCAATTGGAACCAATCGAGGTATCAAGCAATACACGCTCAACATGCTATTTGACGAGAAGATTGGTGATACAATTCACTGTGCTTTAGGTAGAGCTTACAAAGATAACAATGGAACCAATGAATCTGCGGTTCACGTGGACATGATAAAGACCATGCACGAAGGCGAGATTTTCGCTGGCGATGAGCTAATTTATAGTAAAGGTAAGTACTTCTATGAGATGTAGGTTGAAACAACACATCTCTCTTCAGGATGTGCCCAACAGGTGCAGACTCTTAGGGAAAAGAATTGACCACTTTTATCCAAGAAATCGTCTTCCTCAGACTTAGGTGGTTTTACTCCAGTGCATATCAACTGCAATCGTCTTAGTTTCGTCTGATTCTCGAGCTGGGCGAGGATAACGATGCAATAAACCGTACAGGACTACAGCCATTGCATTAATTAGAATGAAGATGACGGCGTTTCTGATGAAATATACTCCACATATTGATATATGAATCACTAGTAAAGCTAGAGAAAGAAAAACCGCGAATGTGTGAACCTTCCGAAAGAGCTTCTTCCTTTTGACTCGCCGCAAGGCAAGTCCGATTCCTGACAGAGCGACAAAGGCAGTTAATGGTACGCTCAAATAAGCCGCAAACTGACCGAACGCATAAGGTGTTGCTGGAAGAGAAGTGATTCCTGAGATGAAATGAAACAGGGCACTGACATAGGAATTGATGCTGAGGAAATCCGAAAAGTTACGAACATGACCATGAAGTATCATACTGTGAACAACTAATCCTAGTAGTGGCATGATTCCAAGGATGCAGTGTAGCGGACGAATTCTCTTTGGCAGTCGCCGTTTTATCGTGGGAACGGAAAGATAGAGGCTGCAGTATAATGGCACAAATGCTAAGACACCGCTAGCCCTGGCTAGTACTGTCATCTGAAGTTGGTTGTCTTCAGTTTCCAAGTAGAACTCTGAGGTCAAACCGATTGGCATTATGTAGATGGGTTTGAAATCAGCTACAGTTTCCACTACTTGAGATACCTCGTTCTCGTAGAAAGCACCTATCACTACTGTCCCCAAACCATAAGCTGCACACTTCAGGTAGACATTCTGGGCCATCATACCCACTTCGAACATCATAACTTGATGACAGAAGGTTGGGTCAGACTGTTGGTCTATCCAAGCGGAGTCCACTGAGATGACAATGTCTAGTTGGGCATTTTCAATCCACTGCTGATCCAAACCAGCACTCCTGAGGGAGGGACGCAGATCGCCTGACGAAACCCTATCTAAAGAGCAGTCCTCCTGATTGAAGTCATATAACCCGGTTGTTAAGTTCTGAACTTCACCAGCCACCGCACGAAAATCTAGTTGAGAGTCAGACCCAATCAAGTGAGCTATTGCTGTGCTCTGATTAAGTATGTCGAGAAGTACAGGGAAAGGAATGGATCCATTTAGATAATCTCGTATGGATTCTCGTTTTGCGATTGCCTGTTCTACTGTAATCTCATCTTCTTCTGCAAGACTGAAACGCCCGTTCCATGGAATTGTGGGTGATTGTCCATTACTTCCGAGAGGAAGAACTACCAAAGGTTCCAGATTAGTATCCATAATATTTTGGAAGTCGCTATGTGAGAAGTTGGTCACTACACGTGTGCTAAGGCTAAGAGAGGTTGTTTGTAAAAGAAAGTTCTGGATAGCATGTCCAACCTCTAGATGCACATACTGGATTCCTCTGTTACCGTAGCGTGTTGTGGTGCGAGTGTAATCGGCTAATATAACAAAGACAGTACTTACGTTGGCGATTGCCTCTTGATCTTCACCGTCAAAGACTGGTAAGAAATCAGTAAGGTTGCAAGAGGATGATGCTACCTGAAGTTGATGACCTTGGGGAATATAGTAGTAGCAGCCTTCACTGAGTGTGGAATTTCCTTCATGAAGCAGGAGAATCTCTAATGGATAAGTACCACCTGCTGATGGAACAGTGCGAAAACCAGGACCATGTGTCAAACCTTGCATAGCCCAAACTAGTTGTGAGATTTGCTGAACATCAACTTCAGTATAGCGCAAATCACCAGACGATTTACACTGTTCCATTGCGCTCGTGAGAAGTATACCTTCACTATAACCAGGATTTGGGAGCTGAGTACCACTAATTTCAGTCAGATAGAATGTAATTTGGACAATAGACATGGATGCTATCAAAATGAATGCAACATAGAGCACAGCAAATGCTTTCCGATGTCCCTGCCAATTCACATCATTCAACATCCTGAGTACTAGTCAAATGAACGCATCTCGCACGTATATGTTTCTCACGCTATTAAGAAATGGTATCGTACTCAAAGTAATAAAACAGCATGTTTTCCTCTGTATCCCATATTATATGAATTGATGCAAAATGAGAATCGCTATTATCTATGAAACAAGGCGCAAGAAAGCTATGTTACAAGTCGTAAGATGGTTTTGGGTTTTG
>JABCTV010000247.1 GCA_018238205.1 Candidatus Thorarchaeota archaeon | reverse complement strand
TAGCAAATCTTCTGAGATTTGCAATGCAGCCTCGATGAAACAGGAACCGAACATCATCCCGGACTCGATGTCCAGGAATGTCTAGGTTTCGGGGAACGGTGAAGAAAATCACTCGCTCATCTTTTTCATATCGAGGTCGCTCACTCGAGTCCTGATTCTCTTACCAACATCGTTGATTCGTGCTCGAAGTTCCTCTATCTGTTTGTTTCTCTGTGCAAACTCTTCTTTTCTGCGCTTCTCTGTGGCTGTATATTTCTCATATGCCTCAGACCATTCTTCCCTTGTCGTTTTGAGCTGCTCTTTCAAATGTTCGAACATGATGCGCTTAACATGGACTGTATTTTTCAGATTGAGCATGTCTGTTTCTAGTCCTGAGAGAGTACTTGCCAGTTCTTCTTCGGAAATCTTAAGCTCAGCACGCAGGGTTTGCAACTGGGTCATAGCCAGTCCTATCTGCTCTTCCTGTAAGTGTTCAGAGTCAGAGGATAGTAGCGTAACGGGGTCGATTTCATTTTTACTCTTGACATCAGCAGGTTCCGTAGCTATAGTGGTCTGCGGGGTTGGCGATGTAGGCGCAGTTGACTCTGTTTTTATAGCTGTCTGACTTGTGCTAATTTCATGAGTAACGGGCTGACTTACGACCTCCGGTTCATCATCCCCTATCATCATCTTGGTCAAGGTTTCAAAGGTTTCATCAATATTCTTACCAGTTTTAGCTGAAGTTTCGATAAAGATCGCCTGTGCATTCAACTTCTGACTAACACTCTCTGCGAATGCCTCGCCCTCTTCGGTTGTAACGATGTCTTCTTGGCGAAGTGTACCTCGCAAATCGGTCTTGTTAGCTACAATCATGAGGGGCGGCAAGTCTTTTACGAACCCGTGAGCTTCCACGATCCACTTCAAGGCACTATCGAATGAACTTCTGTCATCTACGGAATATAACAGAATGATTCCAGAAGACCCCTCATAGTAGCGTCTACGCAGATTTTGAAATGCTACTTGACCAGCTATATCCCATATAACAAGATTCGTTGGGCTACCTTTGTAAATCAGGGACTTCTGTGCAAAATCAACGCCTAGGGTTGGAATGTAGCTTCGCTTGAAACCCTCACGAAGGTATTTTCTGCGTAAACTTGTCTTACCGACGTAACCATCACCTATCAAGCACACTTTGAATTGTCTACGGATTTTCCCACTCACTTATCTGCTCCCTCACATGACGATGGCGGCACTTATTTTCCTTCCATTCTCTTACTTATAGCGCTAATTCTGATGCATTAAAACCGAAAAAACGATAAAAATCGGAATTTATTGGGATTATATTCTCAGCTACTTGCTTGAACAATCAAAGATGGCATCACTAGACGAGTAAAAGTAACCAATATCCAATCACGAAAAAGATCAGCAGAAATCCAATCATAAGTGACCAATCAAACCTGGATGAAATTGAGAACATTTTATTGCTATAGTACTTCAATTCATAGTCATTGTAGACTCCTGTCTTTCTCAATAGAATGGGAATATCTTTCCGGACTTCTTTGTTCTGTTTCCTCCCAATATTGCTTAAAACTGAAAACACGACTGCTGTGAAAATCAGAGTCCCTATTGCAAATTCCTTGGATATTACATATGGACCTATGATTATTGGCATTATCATAAACAAACCAAAGAAGAAAGCAACTAGCTGGATTGTTTTTCTTGTAAAGCTTAGCTCAGTAAAGAAAGGATGAATACCTGTTACCATCCTAGCAATTCCATAACGTCTGGCGGCAGCCTCACTGACATCTCTGCAGACTATAGTGAGTGTGTCATCCTCGACAAAGTTGTTTGTCCATCGACACTGAGCAAACTCTGTTTTAGAAAACTTACCTCGGACCCCACTAAACTCAGACTCATGCGTTTTTGTGAGTAACTTCCTGATATCCATACGTTCAATCAGGTCTGAGAACTCTACCTGGAGATATTCATTGTCGACAAACTCGTCAACTTCTTCAGATTCTTCCTCGTTCGATGTATCATGTTGTTCAATGCAGAGATCATAACCCCATAATCTCGTAATAGAGGTAAGGAGATAGTACACTGAAGGAAGCGCCAGTAATACAAGCACAAACATGAAGACAAACGCTGATTCTTTGTAAAACGTAAAACCTAGTATACCGACAACTAATCCTGCCCATAAGCAGATGATGGTTCCACCAATCGTAACCAGGTGATAATCAACCTCATAGTCAGAACCATCATACTCTGTCATACATCCCAAGTCTATCATTTCCAATGTGAGCTTCTTGACAAGTGGACCAGTTCTGAAGGAAACTTGGTATGATGTCCAGAGTGAGAAGATTACAATTCCAATTACTGTGGATGTAACAAGAACAAGCTGATGTTCCTGAATCATCCATGATAACATAAATCCAGATTGAGGTATGGTCGTAAGAAGAACCAAGCAGGTCAATATGTATCGACCAAGGTGGTTCGCCAATAACCATTCATGTCGTGACCATGAACGTTCTAATACAAATCGACCAATCAATCGTTTCAATTCTGGTTCAGTAGAGGCAATAATGTGCAGATTCACCCCCACAAAATAGACTTGTGGTTTCGAGTCCATTGCTGGCTTTGGTTCGAACTCGATTGAATAAGGAAGATTCAATCCCCTCCGTTGAAAGACATCAGTGACAATCTCGCGAACTTGCTGGTTATCTAACTCGATTGTATTTGATTGTTCGACTATATTTGATACTCCCCTAATGAATCAAGAGTTTTTCAAGACAAATATGGTTTTTCCTTATTACAGAAACAAATCTCTACTACCCCTGACTGGGAGATATTGAATTTATACTATAGAAAATAAGCCAGAAATTCTATAAGACCCATTGATATCAATATCATTAATAATCATCGATATTTCACACAAGAGAGGTTTACGGATAATTCTAATGTGATTGAATATCCTTTCCAGTACTTTGGAAACTGCTTATTCTGAAATTATCTCAACTAAATCTGCTGGTCTTGTAGAATGAAGAAAAGGTTGAATCCGGTATGGATAATAATCATCCAAATACCCTTCTGGAAAACGATGCGGAGTTCCAAGACATAGTTATGAGTATGTCTGGGTTGATTTGGGAAATCGATACTAATGGTGTCGTAAAATATGTAAGCAAGAATATTGAGAAGATTCTCGGATACACACCTGAGGAGATTCTTGGTAAAACTATCTTCGATTTCATGACTCCAGAGGAAGCAAAAAAGATTCGGGGAGTTTATGCAGAGTTCTCAACAAAGAAGGGTCTGATGATAGATTATGAAAACTACGCACTTCACAAAGATGGAACTAAAGTATACATCCTCACAAATGGAGTACCTATCCTTGACAAGAATGGTGATTTAGTAGGTTTCCGTGGTGTAGGGAAAGACATCACTCAGTTGAAGGCTGCAAAAGATCACTATCAAAATCTCTTTGATACGATACCAGTAGGAATATACTACACCACACCTGACGGGCGAATTTTGGATGCTAATCCTCGACTCGTGCAACTCCTAGGTTATCCCAGTAAAGAATCATTGATTGCTACTAATGCAGCTCAACTCTATTGTGATTCGGAATCTCGTAGACAGTGGCAAGAACTCATGGAAACTGAGGGTGTAGTTCTTGATTTTGAAACGTGGTTTCGTAGGTTCGATGGAAGTCTTATTCTTATGCGAAACACCTCCAGAGCAATAAAAGATAATGATGGTCAAATTCAATATTATGAAGGAGTCTTAGAGGATATTAGTGAACGGAAAGAGATTGAGGAGCAACTCCAGAGGTCAGAGAAACGCTATCGTCACCTTTACGAGTCATCTCATGATGCTATTGCTGCTACAGACAAGAATGGTTTCGTCATCGAATGCAATCAAGCATATGCTAACATGCTTGGATATAGCCCAGAGGAACTGAAAGATATTAG
>JABCTV010000246.1 GCA_018238205.1 Candidatus Thorarchaeota archaeon | reverse complement strand
CACAAAAGGCATCATTGAACGCGTGCTTGAAAAGGGCCTACCCCGGGGGATCAGTGCACTGAATGTCAATTTTCCCGCGGAACCGCTCAAGGAAACCAAGCTGGTTGTTACGGCGCCGACTCTAGTTGCAGTTTCAAATCGTTTGGAAGAGAGAACCGATCCTTACGGTAGCTCGTACTACTGGATTCAAGGCGGTGAGGTTGAGTCACGAGCTTCCGGCGATGCTCTTGAGGTCTTGGAGAGAGGTAACATCTCAGTTTCACCCATTGTGATTGAGGGCGCTAGAGAAGAAGACCTGAAGAATCTACGGCGGTTTCTTGAAGGCTGAAAGGCGGCGCTTGTGGTCGAGAGTGCCCTTAGGATTGCTCTCGCTCCGAGCTTCTGATGTGAACGCTCATCTTTCCCCGCTACTTGATTTTTCTGCCTGTACTTTCAACAATTCAACTCAGATTGAGTTTTATGCAACCTGACCAATCCTCTGTCATATCAAAGATACGGGGACTGCATGATGGTAAAGCTAACATTCTATGGCGGAGTGAATGAGATTGGTGGAAACAAGATTCTTCTCGAAGAAACTTCAACGAAGATGTTTCTTGATTTCGGTTTGAGCTTTGGTTGTCACAAGGATTTTTATGATAAATATTTACAAGCCCGCTCTTTTGCCCTAATTGACGAGTATATTGCATTTGGTCTTCTTCCCGAAATCAAGGGATTATATCGGGAAGATCACCTTAAGCACATAGATTCCAACCACTCCCTACTAGGCAGTGGTGGCGATAAATCGGTGGATGCAGTTCTAGTAAGCCACGCACATATGGACCACGTAGGGCTTATCCCGTACCTACGCCCTGAGATTGGTTTGCTCGGTTCAGAAACAACACTGGCGATTATCAACTATCTGCAGGACACGATGGATGGTGATGCGCAAGAGTTCTTGGATTGGTACGAATCTTTCAAACACGTGCCAAAGAAGCGAGGAGAGGGGCTCAAACGTGCTACAAGAGCTGACTTGGAAGATGAGAAGAAAACGCGAGAATACACAAAGTTGACTCAGGGTCAAGGTTATGAATTGGACAGTTGGACGATTGAAACCTATGCTGTCGATCATAGTCTACCTGGTGCCAATGCTTACATTATCAAGACTAGTTCGGGAAACATTGCATACACTGGAGACCTCAGACTACACGGGTATCATTCTGAGCGAACTGAAGAGTATATCCGGGCACTTGAAACCACCGATATCAAGGTTCTTCTATGTGAAGGAACACGAGTCAATGAACCGCCAGGGATGAAGGAGGAAGAGCTAAAGGCCAAGTTGATTTCAACGATCGATGGAGCTAAGGGCACAGTTCTTGTAAATTACCCTGCTCGGGATACCAGTAGAATTCGTACCCTTGCTGAGGCCGCATCTGCGTGTGACAGGAAGTTATTGATCAACCCAAAACAAGCGTACTACCTGAGCAAACTCTCCGACCTGAGTGATGTTACTCTGCCATCAGATAATAAAATGGGCATTCTTCTCCCATTGAAGAGCTGGGGTTTGTGGGGCGACTCTCATTACTCAAAGGATCAACAGCTGAAAGACTACAGTAATGCATTCAACAGCAAAGATGTGAGGAACTTCGCTCTCCAACTATCTGACCTCGTACTACCTCAAGACGTTGCCAGAGCACAGTCAGAATATGTGGTCACTTGCAGCTTCTACGAAATCAGTCTACTCCATGACATACAACCCGGTCCAAACAGTGTATACATCTCGTCAAAGTCATCTCCATACGATATGGAGGGCGTGTTGGAGGCGAAGCGAGTGAATCATTGGCTTGAGCATTTCAATCTGGGCAAACCTGTAGAGCTCCACTGCTCAGGCCACCTTTCAGGAGAAGAAATCAAGGATTTGGTAGAACGAACACAACCAGAAAAAGTAGTGCCAATTCATACTAATAACGCCAAGGCCTTCAAAGAAATGTTTGACAATACTGTGCTAATGAACCCATTGGATTCCTTAACGATCTGATGTGGGGGCATTCAACAGGAGTGGATTCCGATGAGCGAAAAACAATCCTACATAACGTTGATGGGACGCAGCGGATGGGCTGTCGTCAACTCGTTCCATGCGTCTGTGATTGAAACTGATTACCGGCCGGAAAAGATTCATGTAATCTATGAGTCTCAGAGCTCTGAGGAAGTTAAGCCCGTAATTCAGGGTCTTGAGATAATCCAGAGTTCATACACTTCTTCCAACATTCAAGGTTGGGAAGTGCCAGATTGGGATGCACATGCGGCACGCAAGACTACTCTTGAGATAGTACGGAAACTCAAGGACGAGGGATACCAAGTAGCACTTGATATTACTGGTGGTAGAAAGAGTCTCGTGGCAGGGTCCCTGTTGGATTTAAGGAAAGGGGACCTCGACCATTTATTCTACCTTGCCATCGAAATTACACAGGGGGTTGCAAAACCCTATCTCATGATTCCAAAACGGATCCAATCGTTGTATGATATCCTCGCAAACGAAGTTCAGATTGAGAAACCGCAATTCAAATCTCAGATTGCAAAAACTGATATAATCCTTACTAGAAACTGCATGATGGTTCTATTGAACCAAGCTTATTCTCGTGGCGAGAAAATTGTTATCAAATCTCCCTTCGTTGGAACAGAAATACTCGAACTAGATATTCAGAACAGTAAGATCGTGATGCGGACTGATAGGATGAGCTACGAGCAGAACATGGATGATAACAAGTACGAGGGCTCAGATCATCCGAGCTACTCGGATTTGAGGAGATGTTTGTGCTATTGCGGAGCTTTGGATTTCGAGAATGCTCATGAGATTACTGAAACGCTCAAGTCTGTGGGACGTGTCTTTGATCCCACGAGCGGTAATAGACGGGGTTTCCTTTCACTTGACTCAAACATGTTCTACAATGGGTTTCCTTCCTCACTTGAAACGCTGGAAAACGACTTGGGATTTCAATCAAAGGACATAATGTGTGTCACGCCGTACGCAGTGAAGATAGAGTTAAGGAGACGCATTAAACACAAATACAAAAAGAAGAACATTCAAGATGCAAAAAATCACTACAAAACCCGCCACCTATCGAAACTCCTAGATGAATTACTAGGACAGAGCAACCGTGAAACCAGAGAAGCCAAGATGGCTAAATCGGAGTTCCTCAAGTTTGAGAATCGACCAGTACATGTGACAACGGAAGTTGTCGACGTTCCTTCTGACCCTGAAGATGTTGATCATCTTATAGTGGAAACATTGGAGAGATTCTCGAGAGAAAAAGGAGATAGTGCAAAGCTTCTTTCATCGGACAAACTCATCTTGGGCCCATGCGGACTAGCTGAAGACGTAGGTGTCAAAATACTCCGCTTTCCCCAAGATATCCCAAAGACAATGCAGGTTAATGATTCAACTCTTGTCAGGGTATTAATGGGTTTAGCAATGCTCTATGGTGTGGTTGAACTGGAGAAGATTGGGTACTTGTTTGGAGAGTACAGAGGAAAAGCTGCTGAAGCCTATGCAGAAGAGGCGAAATTGCGAGTCCGAAATCAAGACCGCGCCAAAGTACTTCGCGAGCGAGTTAATATTTGTGGAGATCTGAAACAACTGGGTATTCTACAAAGAAGGTAATGTTATACTGAACCAAATTTGTTTGGTATCACTATTCTGCGGCTGAAGAACTAGTGCGGAAGTAGGCTTCTTGTTGAATGCTGCTCTTCATGTCTATAGCAGGTATGTTGATTTGTACATCCTGTAACACGACGGTCTTGAGCACACACTGTGGGCATTCCGATAGGTCTATTCGCTTGACAGTATCCTTGGCCATATCGCGCCGCAGGATGCCCACGAAAAATCTTCTTGACTATTGACCAGTACTGAAGTTGAGGTGGGTGTTGAAAGTTCACTGCCTATCAGTTAACTGCTAGTCGGGAAGCGCGCCTCCGCATTTGGGACA
>JABCTV010000245.1 GCA_018238205.1 Candidatus Thorarchaeota archaeon | reverse complement strand
CATTACACATCGCTCTAGAGAACATTTCATAGAATGGGAGTGCATACCAGTAATCGATTTGATGACCGTGTATGAATCTGAAACTATTTCCCCCATTTACTACTTGATGTTCTTTACTCACTGTCATGTTCGTAGGATCGCAAGTAAGTCCTACAGGTACATCTTCTCCTTCTTGACCCTGAGCAAAATCAGTCATGACGAAATCATGATTTCCAACAATATAGTGTATGTGAAATCCGAGAGAACATAGATTATTGAAGGTGTCTAAATTTTCAAGAATGACTGTGGTGGGATCTCTTCTCCATAAATCCAGAACATCTCCAAGCAGGACAAGCTGTGTAATTTCCTCTCTCTTTGGTTTCAAGAAATCGTCTATGAATCGGATGAATCCCGCTCTATTCGATATGGGATGACCAAGGTGTAGGTCTGAAACCGCAACAATCATGACAATATACATACAGACAAACATGGTTATGTCAGTTTAGTAATAACAATAGTCAATGAATATGACCGTGTTTGAAGTCTTCGCCTTCTGGAAGCGAGAATGTGAACAACTTTGCAAACTCTATTCCTGAAATTCCTGCAATGGTATTCGCCAATTTAAAAATCGAATCTTTTGAACCTCTTAGTGTGATTACTTCCAAGCAGTGTGATTTTGACATATGAACATGTACAGTTGAAATCACATGAGCCTCTGAATTGTGCTGAACTTTGAGGAGGTCGGCCATTATCTTAGGCTTATGGCAATAGACGATATTTAGGCTAGCTATCATATTATCTCCTCCCGCTTCCCATTGTGATTCAGAGATGTAAGAGCGCATTGCATCTCGGATGGCTTCCGACCTACCAATGTATCCTCTCTCTTCGACTATTTTATCGAAATTTTCAAGGAGATCTTCAGGAATTGATACTCCGAATCTTTTCAATGTCATGACACGAACCGCCTGATATAGTAACACGATTTCACTAGAAGTAACACATTTAAATGGTTCTTCAATGGTGAAATCTAATTCATTTAGGAGATTAGTCAATGCACGTTCCCGATGGAGTTTTTCCACTTTGGTTACAACTGATAATGTACGGTATTAGCGGAATAATGCTTTACATATCTGTAAGAATGATAAACAAGAAATTTGATCACAAGATGGTACCTTACATGGGTGTACTTGCTGCAGTAATATTTGCAGCTCAGCTTGTTAACTTTCCAGTTCCGCCATCTAGCGGACACCTCGTTGGTTCAACACTGTTAGCTGTGATGCTCGGACCTTGGGCTGGAATGCTGATCATTGCTATGGTCCTTTTTGTTCAAGCACTCATGGGTGATGGTGGTCTACTTACTTTTGGGGTCAATTTCTTCAACATGGGTGTTTTCTCTTCTTTTGTCGGCTGGGCTTTAGCTCTTGTTTTCTTCAAGGGTCTTAAGCGAGTTACAGATGAAAAGAAATCAGTACTTGTAGCAACTTCAATAGCTTCATTCTTTGTCACCGTACTTGCAGCTATTCTCTTAGGGCTCGAGTTGCTTACTGTGACCGGTTTTGGAGTAGCTGCACTATCCGCAATTACAGTAGTTCACGTATTTATCGGCATTGGAGAAGCGGCGCTAACATTCGTTATACTTCTGTACTTTGTAAAGGCTAAACCTCAAGTTATCTCCTTCTTGAAAGAAAGCGAAGTTTCAGAGATGGCTAGAGTACCAATGGCCCCATCTCCAACACAGCAAATTGAGAGTTGATAATAATGGATCGAAAAGAAACTATCAGATATGTAATTCCACTGATACTAGTTATCACCATTGTAACAGCAGTCATATTGGTGGGAGCTGCATCACAGAACCCAGATGGATTTGAATGGGCTCTGTTTGATTTTGCTGGTGTTGGTGAACCCGAAGGTGGGTTTGAAGGGATTTGGTCATTCCTAGGTGAAGGTGTGGGTGTCGAGATCTTTACTGGAGTCACAGGAATCGTAGCAATTCTTTTACTGGGTTATGGGTTATTCTGGTTAACCAGTCGAAAGACCGAGTAAATGGAGCAATGGGTAAATTTCTATTACCGCTCATTGTAAGATGCACAATCTTGGACACCAGAGTGAAGTGCTCCCAGGTAACGGCACTGGGGGGACTCTGTGAGGTCTGGAGTGTGTTCTGGAAACCTCAAAATAATGTAGATATTGCGTGGTATATAAACACCAACAAATTCTCTCAAAGGAGTATCTAAGAAGTGCCCAACTTTCTATTACCCTTCAAAGAAGGGAGATCATCAGATAGTAGATTTTCTCCCACTTCCATTTTTGCATCATCAATTATCATGGGAATATTTCTTTCAATCCAAACACAATTGATGACATTGCTTGGCTTGATAGGGCTTGTATTGTTTTTTGGAACTCTTGCGAGAACAAGGTGGAGAGTAGTGTTCTCCCTTGCTGCAAGATTTGAAATTGTAATTTTATTTTGGGTATTACTTCTCCCGTTCTTCTATGGAAGTACTGTCATTCTGTCTATTTCTGTACCTTGGGGACAGCTTATCGCATATCAGGAAGGTCTCGAATTCGGTATACTCATTGGATTTCGTATCTTTGGGTTAATCACTATGTTTCTCGCTGCGCTTTCACATATGTCCCTCGCAGAATTTATTGGTGCTCTAAGAACTCTCAAAATTCCCACATTCATTCTTGGCTCACTCATGATAATGTTGCGTTACATTCCTCTTTTTGTAGAAGAGCGGCAACGAATGCAAGAAGCTCAGCAACTCCGAGGATTTGAAAAAGGAGAACGATTGGGGCGCATTCGATCTTTAGGTTTCCTTGTTGGGTCAATCATCGATCGAGCAATGGATAGAAGCATATCTGTGTACGAATCAATGACTTTGAGGGGATTTGGGCATGGTATGTTCATAGTGGGTGTTAAACCAAAACGTAATGATTTACTATTATTTCTCAGTCTATTCATTCTGACGCTAATTCTCTTCAATCAACAAATACTGGGGGTCCTCTTTGGATGACTTGTGCACTAGAAATCAATAATCTATACTTCAGATACAATGAATTTTCACTAGAAGATGTGACCATGAATCTACATCTTGGGGAACAGAAGGCACTCGTAGGTCTCAATGGTTCTGGAAAAACGACCTTGTTCAAATTAATTCTTGGTTTGCTTGAACCGATTTCTGGAAGTATTCATGTGTTTGAGCGAAAAGCTGAACGAGAAAATTATTGGGAGATTCGTAAGGATGTTGGATTTCTCTTTCAAAGTCCTGACGACCAGCTCTTTGCGCCAACCGTTTGGGAGGATGTGGCTTTCGGACCAAGAAATCTTGGAATGTCTGAAGAAGAAGTCGAGCAACGAGTGGAATGGTCACTTGATAAGGTTGGGATGTCGGATTTCATAAATCGACCTGTGAATCAAATGAGTCATGGACAAGCAAAGCGTGTTGCACTGGCTGGAGTCATTGCAATGCGACCTAAAATCCTGTTACTTGACGAGCCTTTTGCAGGTCTTGACTTTCCCATGGTTTCAACGATGGTGGATATTATCCAAGATCTTCGGAACGAGGGTATGAGCCTCCTTTATACTACTCATAATAGATTCTTTCTTGAAAACTGGGCTGACTCTATTGCCGTTCTACATGATGGGAAGTTGATTTATGATGGTCCAACTGAAAGTGCATTACAAGATAATTCTATCAATAAGCAGACTGGAAATTGGGATGAGCTGGGAAATCGAATGAAACGCCATCGGGGTGTTGCCTAGAACGACGATACGATTAAATGTGCGAGAGAATCATTTTCTACCCCAGCGGAGGTAGCCGAGCCTGGTTAAAGGCGCAGGACTCAGACTCCTGACTTCGTGATAATTCTTCACGAAGGGGGAATCTCGTAGGAGTTCGCGAGTTCAAATCTCGCCCTCCGCACCAACTATCATCTATATGGGGAGGATTGTGAACGATTGAGTGAGAAAAAATTCATGTTTAT
>JABCTV010000244.1 GCA_018238205.1 Candidatus Thorarchaeota archaeon | reverse complement strand
TGAGTATATTTCCCAAAGCATCCTCCTCTGTTTATCAGGCATGTATCCTACACGACCTGATCTTATACCTAATATCCAGAATCCTTTACGAAGAGGTAAATCTGTTTTGAGCGTTTCAAGGTTGACTCTTAATTCCTCAAGTAGGTCTGAAAGTAGCACTCTTCCAGACTTCTTGTTATTCCTGATTTTGAAGACTTCTCCCAAAGCAGTACCTGCAAGCATACCAAAAAAGATTGACATCAACCTATAGCCATCTTTTATGATTTCCTCAACTCCTCCAGGATTGAGTAATATGACAATGGTTGCAACGATGATTATAGTGACAAAGATTGTAATCCACCTATTTTGGTCGTCCATTAGAATTAACCTACTCCTCAACTTGTATGCATTCACAGGTTATTCTGTGTCTTATGTCTTGTTAAAGGAGAAGAGCGGAGCAGAAAATGGAACTCCAAAGAGAAAAGCATTTCAGCAATTCTCTTTCAGATACTAATAGGTTAGGAGTTGAAAGATGTGTCACGCCGCGCATTTCTACTTACAATGATATTTACGCTCATTTTACTATCAACGAATACACTTGCATCTAGCAGTATACCAGTTGATGATAAATTTGCTACATCTTCATGGTCTGGTGGATTGATAATCGATCACACCTGTATCGACTTGAATTCGATACCTACTGAATGGATTGATGCCGCTCAGGATGATGTAAAAATACACTATGCACACACAAGTCATGGTGGACAGATTACAACAGGTCTCACTCGTTTGGAATCTGTGAATACTACGTTTGATTCGTCAATTGGGTCCGGTGTTCTTCCTACTGATGCAGGAGCTCTATGTATCCTCGATGGCAATCCTCCAGAAAGCTACATTACACCCGAACTATACTGGCAGGGGGAAAGTGCTCGAGTAATCACACAAAATACGATAGATAACAATCCCTCGCTGACAGTATCTCTCTGGTCTTGGTGTACTCAGCTCAACTATTATGATGAAGCTGGAACTCAAGAATATCTCGATGCAATGACCACACTTGAAACTGCAAATCCTGATATCACCTTCATCTACATGACCAGCAACGCGCAGTCTGGTGATAGTACCGGGTACAATCGTTGGATTAACAATGAGGTGGTTCGCCAATATTGTCTTGATAACGATAAGATTCTGTTTGATTTTGCAGACCTTGATTGTTGGAGTAACGGTGATCAAAACACATACGATTATGATCCTGGTGATGGAACTATACAGATTCCAATAGAACATGAGGATTTCAATGGTAACGAGGCTGGGCATACAACCTATACGAGCTGTGAACAAAAGGGTCGTGCATTCTGGTGGCTTGTTACAATGCTAGCTGGTTGGAATGCTCCTACAACAACTACAACATCGACAGAATCTACAACAGACCAACTCCCGATGTACGATATTCTTGTGTTCACAGGTGTTGCACTTGTCGTTCTATTGGTAGTGTATGTTGGAGTTAGAAAGTATCGGGGTTGAATCTTTTCTAACTCTCTTCCTCAACTATATCCGGAGCTCGAAGTAGTTCGGTTGCAAATGGTGAATCATCAGTTGTTACAAGGAAGTGATTTTCCAATGCAACCATGATTGCTTTGTACACTCTACCTTCTTCGAGACCACATGAGGCGATTTCTGTTGCGAGCTCTTCTAGCTTGAACTCATCACCAGACCTACGAGCAATTCTCTCGTTAGCGCAACTAGTTGTCGGGAACTTCTTTGCATCATCCAATTTGTAGGTTCTCAATAATTGTCCGTCTAAGATATCTTCGAAAAGGGTATTGAACTGCTGGGTTGTGTGATGGTCAAGTACCACTATCGGAACATCTTCCATTGTTTCATCAAAGATGAATGCAACAGTCTTTGCATATCGAATCATTCGCTCTCGTTGTTCAGGCGAGGGATTTCCAGTAGTGATGAATGCACATACCAGTTTGTTTGTTGAAATCACTCTGATAATATCTGAGATTGGAATTAATCCCCACTCTTCAGAGGATGACTCAATGTCGAACTCACCACGGAAGCTTGTGATTGCGGTGATAAAGGCTGAAATCACGACTTCTTCAAGTCCATCTCTAAGAATCTTAGAGTATACTGGAAGGCCACTATCTTTGTGGAGAACGATTACACCCATGAGGCTCCTGATATCATCAAATCGCTTCTTTATTGCAAGAGTTTCTTTATTCTCGCGTATTCGTTTCTTTCTTGCTGATTTTCTATACACAAGGCCAAAACCAAGCGCAGCGAATAATAGAATGATGGGATAATACTGAGTTGTAGTTACCCATACCATGCTTGTGAAGCTTCTTTCAGGTTCCAAATTGACAGAGAACTCTGTATTCATAACATAGTTAGCACCATCACATGTAATCTGGAGCTGATATTGTCCTTCTGCAATGGGCATGGATATGGTTGTACTATAAACGCCAGCTGTATCTGTTTCAGTCATTGCTATAGAACTACTAGGTGCACCATTTGGGTCAATGATGTAACAAAATACTTGGACTCCAGAAACAGGGTTTCCAGAATCCACCTCAATAATTCTAACACTCACAACAGATTCACCATATTCAGGTGCACTTAATCCCTGCAAGACTTCTATTGTGATTGGTACTCTACCTACAGTGAAAGTGAGTCTAAATGAGGCTGATTCGAATCCGATTCTCTCAAATGTTACTATTACACTGTGTTCTCCAAGTTCCTGTGGAGTGAGGTTTACAGAATACTGACCAGAACCGAGCTCCACAAAAGTAACCCAATCAGCTCCGGCACCAAATGGACTGATTGTTGCTCCACGAATATAGCTACTGTTTGATTCAAAGATGAAACTGAATGTAAAGTCATACGAACAACCGATGAGTAGGGTTTCCAGTGGACTAGACCCTTGAACCGTTGTATCTATTTCTTCAACTTCAATAAAGAACGATTTAGTTGCCACTCGGTGATCTGTCTTGTTCGCTAAAATAGTAAGAGCCCACGACCCTACATCATTACCTCTTATCGTGATGATGTAGTATCCAGTGTATTCAACTATATCGACCTCAAGTTCAGCAACAGCTGGGGACACCGTGATATTGGCTCCTTGGACCGCTTCAACGGGATCGGTTCCTTCATAGTAAACAATTAACTCAAAGGGTTCTGCAAACTCTACTACCGTAGATGTGACATCTTCAAAACTCAACGTTGTTTGAATTTCAGTAACAACAAATGTGAATCCTGCACTCGAACTTTGATAATTAACCAGTGTAGCTCTAAAGAGAAGATCAAATGTTGAAATCTCGGAAGATTGCAGAGTGATGTTATACAATCCATTACCTACCCACGAAGCTGCTGAAATTGTTATCCCTGTGGGTGGATTAATTACAGTGATAATAGCTGAATCAATTGGATTAAGACTTTCATCCCAAAACCTCAACTGCAATACGAAACTCTGATTCACCGCCACAGTCTTTGTCGACGGAATTGATGTTAGAATAGTTGGAATACCACTAACTGTTAGAGTGAAAGTAGTATATTGACTCTCATGATTGATTATACTCGCACCGATGACAATTGAGAAAGTACCAGCTGAACTGGAATCAAAGGTGATTTCATAAAATCCACCACCCATTGGAGTAAAACTTCCATAGATCAATCCAGTATCTGGTGTTACTGTTACAATCTGCAAATCCGCACCAGAAAGTCCGTGCCCAGTACTATTTCGATATTCTACTACTAGTC
The DNA here is from genome assembly GCA_018238205.1 of Candidatus Thorarchaeota archaeon. GTDB lineage: Archaea > Asgardarchaeota > Thorarchaeia > Thorarchaeales > Thorarchaeaceae > SMTZ1-45. The sequence continues at coordinate 233 of JABCTV010000244.1, read as the reverse complement.
GATAGCTGTCTCCAAACAAGGTTACATCTGCGGTCCCATTCAGCAACTCCAACTCGCTACCTGTTTCACCAATAATAAGTATGAATGAATCTGAGGTATTGTAATGATATGGTTTTGATAAGATGATAGTTATCTCATATGTATCAGATATATTGCACACAATATCTAACGAATAAAGTCCATTATTATTATCAAAAATCTGCCACGAGAGGCCATGTTGAGGGCCGGTGTGT
>JABCTV010000065.1 GCA_018238205.1 Candidatus Thorarchaeota archaeon | reverse complement strand
GAGCAATTCAACACTATAGCATCAGGTCGGATTAGTAGTGAACAATCACTGAAAGTTCTGGAACGTATTCTTGAACCAATTGCCGGAGAGAAAAAATCAGAAGAAATCATTACTCAGTTGCCAGGCCAACAGACTGCAAGTTTCGTCTTTTCTTCCGCGGATCTAAAACCCAAGGTCAGCAGTATCGGTGTTCGATGGCTTCTAACCAAACACATCACTCTCACAGAGAAAGATGTTCAGACGCATATGCAAAAACTTCGTGGTGAACAAGAAAAAACTCTCAAGAAGCTAGAAAATGCACGGCTTGCCAAAGAAAAAGCTGAGGCGGCTGCTAGAGAAAAGAGGAAACTTCAAAGACAGAAACAAATTGAATCTGCAAGAACAGAGGTAGAAAGGAAGCGTCTTGAGGATGAGAAGAAAATAGCGGATGCAGCAACTCACAAAGAAAGAGAGAAACTTCTCCTAGCGAAAAAAGCGAAATTCAAGAATGCGAAAGTCACAGACAAAGTCTTTGAGAGTCGTGGTCAAGCTGGTCTGCTTTCTTATGATGATATTGTCAATGGTTTCGTTGCGCGAATCGAGGCGATAGCAAGAAGGACTTATGGTTTGCAATTCCTACGTGAGTTAGTTAAGCGGGGAGATTTACACTACGAAAAGTCAATGTCATACTATCTGACTGAAACGCGAGAAGCAATCAAACAAGGTCTCGCAAAGAAGAGCAAGAAGGAAATTACAAAGCGCGGCAAGACCAAGAAGGTTTACTATCTTTTCTATGAATTTGAATACATGCTGGAACTTGTCATCGAGAGTATGGGAATAAAAGAACCAGATTATGTTGATGGAGTAAGGTTGAAGAAACAGTTCGAAATTATGGTAAAGAAAGCGAGTAAGAATGGTCTGCTTGAGAGGATTGTTCTTGGTTCACCATTGCTCGAGTTCTAGATTGGAGCTGGCGATACATACCTCAGTGGTTCAGAAACTTTGCATTTGACCCACCGTTTTATCATATCAGTGGTAAAACTAACTGCATGTTCCATAATCTCCTTAGTAGCAGTGATAGTACCATAATGCAAGAGTAGTACCTCTTGACTTTCTCGTGTAACTTTACTACGCTCAGAATCATGGATTGCATATCCATAACAAATAATTCCGATATCATCAGCGAGAACTATCTCTCGCCCTCTACATTCAATTTTTTCACCACCAATGCGGAAGAAGATTTCACCCTTCTTCGCAATTCTAAGAGTTAATTGACCTTCTATCTTTGAAGCATCAATCAATCCTATCGGTATCTTATGATAGGCCGAAGCAAGATTGGCAATATCTACTAGATCAGAAATCCGCCAGAGGTTCTCTCCTTGCAGAACTCTGCGTAGTACAGCTTCACTAGAACCTCTCTTCTTTGTCGGATCCATTCCGTACGTCCAATGCCAAGCGCGATAGGACTGAATCAAGGGGTTTCTTGTCAGGTCTTCTAAATTGATATTCTTGCGTATTTCATGGAATAGGGATTTCTCATACTCTTCAAAATCCTTCGAAGATTTTCCCAAATTCAATTCATCCAATTCAACTATTACAATACTTGAACCGGGTGGTCCAGTCTCAAACTTGATTGATGTTGAGAATCCCATAGTAAGGAGAGATAGGCTACATACCTTTGAGTGTTACGACAGAAGTTAGTAATTCAGAGAAGTTCAATTACCTCTTCAAGTGATTGTACCTTCAAGCTTGGAGTTGTATCTAAATCACCGGATTCAAAATCAATGATATTGTCATCTCGATGCACAAGAATCGTGGTCATCCCTGCAGCATTGCCACCTGCAATATCAGACCGAGGATTATCACCAACCATAACAGAATCTGATACTTTGAAACCAAGAATCTTCACGGTCTCTTCAACTATTTCAGGAAGGGGTTTTCCAACAGTTATTGCCTTGCATCCTGTAGCGTGTTCTATCGCAGCAACGATAGACCGTTCTCCAATGAACATGTCTTCTTGTCCAAGATAGATACCGGGGTAGTCGCGACTTCCACTAATGCAGATAAGAGGTGCACCGTTCTTCACCATTTTCGTTGCGAAGTTCAATTCATGAAAGGTCATTCCACGATCTGCACCGATGGCAACATAATCGATAGGAGGATTGCTTGTTACATCAAGACCTCTTGCTATGAAATCCTCTTGTGCTCCACCTTCACCTATGACAAAACAGCGTGCTCCAGGGGACCTGTTATGAACAAAGGCAGCAGCTGCAGCTCCAGCAGTATAGACGTTTTCTAGAGGTAGGTCAAAACCAGCCTTCTTAACTGCTTGATGAACTTGTCTTGAAGATAATCGACCTACGTTTGTTAGAATAGCCAGTGTGGCACCTTTCTCTAGAAGGGCTTGCCAAAGTTTCATTGCATCTTCAAATGGTGTAGGATGTTCGACATCAAGAATCATCGTATTGTCAACATCAAAAACCCAAAGTGTCTTCTTACTGAGGTCCATTCAATCAGCTTCCAAATCTGAAATCCACTGTTCAAAGAAAAATGTACCTACTAGTTCTTACTCGCCATTGAGAAGCGGGATGACACAGATAAAACGAAAAATATCTTTTCCTTCAGTATTATCATACCCATGAGGTTCATTTGAAGGAACAAACACCACATCATCTTTCTTGGCTGTTGCCTCAATATCACCAAGCATCTTTGCTTTCCCATTGAGCACAAATATCTCATGTTCTTCTGGATGAGTGTGGATTGGAACAATCCCGCCAGGAGCAATTTCGAAAATTCGCATAGCGTAAGTTTTTGCACCAGTCTGTCGTCCAATTAGCCACCGTACCGTAACTTTCTGTGAACCAGCCATTTCAACATCTTTCAATTCACGTTTGTTGTAGTTAACGACGTACATTAGTCCAATACTCCTCATATGACAATAGCAGTACCTTTCAGCATCATGGCAATGTTCCTGTATGCTAAATATTAGTATTCGGTTATGACCATCCAACTTAATCAATCGTTATTACACGCCACAGAAAGCTATATCTTCTGAGCAAGTAATTTTTTACCGTTGCGTATGATAAACGCTATCCTTCTGCTGAGGGAATTACATGAGTGAAGAAGATACATACCTTAGAGCTAAGCTAACTGAGATTAATGGTGCAATTGAGAGACTCACTCAGATGCTGAACAGGATGATTGATGTCATCTCAAAAATCACTGAAGTTCAGGATACTCAATCAGACCTTGCTCTAGTAGTAAATGCAAATGCTGAGAAACTTGATGAGATTCTTGAAGCGGTTAAGAACATCAAACAAGCAGCTCCAAGTCAAACAAGTGCATCATCAATAGTACAGAAAGGTGCAGTTTCATCACACCAAGCAATCCTAGACACACTTGAAACACAAATACGAGATGGCGTAATTGCAAGTGACCTATCTACAAAGATCAATGAAGCTGCTGGAATGCTTGAGAGTAAAGGAGTTTCAAGTAGTCTCATTGTTAAAATACAACGTTGGACTCGTATCCTTAAGACCTATGGACGCGTTGACACAATAAGTCCAACTGACATTCAAAAACTCCGCAATGATATTAAGGAATGGAGTAGAGAACTTTCAAAGATGCGCTAAGTGCTTGAGGAATAGCATTTGAATGCTAAATACGGTCTTAGTACAACTTTATAGGCAGTGAAGTGTCTTGTAAGTAAGGAAAATAAACAGCGCCAAAGATAATATAATATATGATACTAGCCCAACATTTAATAGAAAAAAAGCGTGAGTTTTATTGTTCCTCTGCCGGGAAAATGAGGTGCAAACTAGAAATGATAATTGACTGGGAGAACAAAATCCGAAATACAATTGAAGGGTTTCCTGAAGCACATCGAGACAAAATATTGCAGTTATGGTTCGAGTGGTTAGAAACCGAACCACAATCTCCCCTGTATGAAAGTTGGGCAGATTTTTCATCTAAGATTGATAATGAGGAAGCTCTGTACACAGAGCGCCGAGTTTACTTAAAGAGAGTAAAGAATGATTTGAGAGATATGGAAATCCCACTCAAAGGATGGCAAAAAGTTGCAAAGGGGCTAGCTGCAGTTGCGAGCGTCTTTCTTGTCCTCTTCCTAGCTCTAACAAGAGTCTTCCGTGTAGCTGAATAAATTATATTCACACTGCAACTCTCATTATATCAGAGAGGCCTACTTATATTATAGAGAATGAGACTCATCCTTGGAGTACAATGGAGAATCTACTTGAATCACTACCAGAAGCCATGCTTGAATTACTTAGAAACGCGGTTTTGGCAACAAAGAAAGCAGAGAAAGTAATGGCATTCTCACATATTGATGCAGATGGTATCTCTGCGCTTGCAATTATTGTGCGTGCATTAGAGCATGAAGGAAAGGAGTTAGAGTGGAAGAATATCCATCAGATTAACTCCGAATCCATTATTGAAATAAAAAATGAAATTGAGGAATTCAAGCCAGACCTTGTAATCTTCAGCGATTTTGGTACTGGTCAGATCAATCTTGTCAGAAATCACATTGCAGTGATAGATTTTGTCGATAAAGTTATCGTATTAGACCATCACTTACCACAAGATGGTGAAATCGATGATGATGACTCAACCCTCAGTCATAAGATTATTGAGATTAATCCATGTTATCATGATCTAAGCGGTAGCTACGATGTATCAGGATCGGGTGTCGCATTCCTATTTGCAGTTGGACTATCACCTGAAAACGTTGAACTCTCAGAGCTAGCAATTGTGGGTGCAACTGGAGACCTTCAGGATTTCTATGGAAAGGGATTCACAGGTGTGAATCAGAGCATTATCGAACTCGGTGAGGCTGCAGGTTTCTTGAAAGTCACGAGAGACCTTACTTTCTTTGGAATCAATACACGACCCATACCATATCTATTACGATATGCAACTGACCCATATCTACCAGGATTAACTGGCAATGAAGCTGCATGCTATAGTTTCTTTGAGGAACTGGAAATTCCCATGAAAGATGATGATGAGTGGAGAACTTGGGTCAGTCTGGAATCAAATGAGAAACAAAGAGTGATCCAGAAATTAATCCATTATATCATTGAAGTGTATAACGACCCGAAAAAAGCTCAAGGGCTAATCGGTGACGTGATCATGTTACCTCAACGTCCTGAGAGGACTGAAATGCGAAGTGCAAAGGAGTTCTCTACATTACTCAATGCTTGTGGTAGGAACAAGAGACCAGATGTTGGAGTCAAGATTTGTCTTGGTGACCAAGAAGCAATTATTGAAGGTCGTTATCTGCTTCAAGAGCATCGTAGAAACTTGGCTACAGCACTAAGAAGGCTTGAGCAGGATAGCTATGAAAATATGGACGGACTCTATCTGGTAAATGACCCAGAAACTCCGGATACGATTATCGGAATTGTAATAGGAATGGCTCAGGGCTCGCGCATTATACCAATAGACAAACCTGTTATTGGAGTTAGCACAAACACATCATCTGATAGTCCTTTAGTGAAACTTTCTGGGCGTGCACATAAGTTTCTGATAAAAAGAGGAATCAATCTAAAAGAAACCTTTGTTTCAGCTGCGGATCTGATGAATGGAAAATATGGAAAGTTGGTAGCTGAAGCAGGGGGTCATCCGATGGCGGCTGGAGCTTTTATCCATAAGGAACACGTGGATGAGTTCCTGAAACTCTCATCAGATAATTTCGAAAAGACTCTCAAGTCAAAGAAATAGCACGGAAAAAGGATTGATGGGGGCGTTGGCCCCCAAGAGTGTATATGATCTATTAGTCTTCTGCACGTATTATGGCACCGATGATGCCGGGGATAAAGAGAAGGAAAAATGCTATTCCAAGATCAATCGCCCTTGTTTGCAACTCAGTCAACAGAGAGCTGAAATCAAGTAAACCAGCACCCATATTCAACAGGAAGTACATCAAGAAAAAGAGTAAGAGGGCAACTAGGGAAACAGGCAGCATCCTTTTAGGACTCTTGGAAATTAGACCTGCTAGAAAGCCTGCAACTCCTAATGCAGCAAGAGGGATATACATTGATAGCATTAGTAATGTCCACGGGCTTATCACTACCTCAAATATTAGAGACACCAGAACCATCATATCTCCAATAGGACCAACCTCAAATACAGATAAGAGAGTAGCAAGATCCATCAACTGGAGAGATGCAATCCCAACTGCAGTTACAAATGCGATAATCAGTGCTATTATTGTTCTTTTCATTAAATGTTACACATCCTTAGTTCAAAGACTAACTACGGTATCATCACACACTGATGTATCTTATATTTCTTGGTTAAAGTTTGAGTGCAAAGAAAAGTGAAGAAAAAGGATTGATGGGGGTTTTGACCCCCAAGTAGTACATGAATTAGTAATCTTCTGCAGTGAGGGATGCGCCGATTATGCCGGGTATGAAAAGAAGACCAAATGCTACTCCAATGTCAATAGCAGCTTGTCGGGCAATATTGAACATTTCTGCAAAGTTGTTTGGATCTCCTGCAAGAGTTAAGATATAGAAGCCTACGAAGAAAAGAACTAATGCGAAAACTGATACAAATAGCATTCGTACCCCACTCTTCGATATTAGACCGGCAATAAAACCAGCTACTCCAAGAGCAACAAGTGGTGAATAAACACCCGCCATTGCAGTGGTATATGGGAATAAGAGTGATGCAAATAGAACTCCACCCATCACCATAAGATCCCCGGAAATGTTTGAGCTGCCTATGATTAATTCGATTGTAGCCATATCAAGCGAGAGTATCTGAAAAGCTCCAATCAAAACTGCTGTTACTAAGGTTATTAGAAGTGCCATTATGGTTCTAAACATTGGATATTACACATCCTTGGTTACAAAGATTAACCACTGTATCAAAACACACCACAGAGATTCTTATAATTCTTCTTAGCAATTACTGAGCTAGACACGTTCTTGAAAATCATTTATTCATGAGCTCAAGAATCGAATCTTTAACAGAATTTAGAAGGTCAATAATCTCTTGGTTCACCATATCTTCAGGAAGTTCTTCTGGATGAAACCATCCAACTTCACCGTCAGGAAACTCAGGTTTTATGTCATCTGATATTGCCCGTGCTAGATAGTGATTAAGAAGAAAGTGAAACTCGACTGCATCGGACGCATCGAAAGTAATGAGATCAGTGGTACTGACTAACTTCAGTACTTCACATTGAACGCCTGTTTCTTCTAACACCTCTCGGATAACAGATTCCTTCTGGTTTTCCCCAAGCTCAACGCCACCTCCGGGAATACTCCACAGACCTTCTCCGGGAGGCTTATCTCGACGGGCAAGTAAGACTCCTTTGTTACATACAACAATTGCACCCACTCCAGGAATTGGGTGTTTGGGATATCTTCTGTCGCTCATCAGCCACACATCATTACTAATCAACTGGAAGACCCATTGGCATGTTAATTTTAGCACCACAAGAATCGCATACTCTAGCGGAGTAAACATCAAACCCTTTAACAGAATCATAGGGCAATCTAACTTCGGATTTGCAATCAAGGCATCTTATTTTCACATAGCCGCGAAGTTCAAAGACCGTTCGCCATGCATTACGCGAATATTCAAGTTTCCCTTGTTTATCATATTCCGCTGCTAATACAACCCATGGTGCAGCAGCATTCTTGTCTGCTTTTGTCCAGCGGATAAGACAATCAACATACTCCTCACACATACCAAGGAGAGGATAAGCATTACATAAACCCCTCCATGATTCAGGGTCTCTTCCAACTTCCATCTCAGCACGGCTAAGATATTCTCTACAGGATTTCTCATCACTAGCATTTCTGGCAATTACAGCTAACTTAGAGAGTGCTTCAATATTGAGGGGATCTTTATCTAAGACTTTACCAAAGCATTCCAGTGCACCCTCGCGATCCCCAGATTGAAATCTCAATTCACCCAATAGAATTTGAGACCTGTAATCATCAGGGTCGATGGTGTTAGCATACCCTACAAAAGATGCTGCTTCGAAAGAACGTTCTTGAAGTAGAAGAATATATGCATAATTTGAGATTCCGGACATGAGATAGGGTTCAAGTCGATGTACCTGTTCCCAATATTCAGTGGCAAGAGTGAAATCACCCAAACGATAGAGAATCAATGCATGCAGGAAAACGAGTCCTACCTCATCTGGAAAGTGTTCCGATGCACGTTCAATATGATTCAGGGCCTCTCGATACTCTCGTCTTTGGTAAAGAATTCTGCCAAGATCAATGCATGCTTCTGGTTGACTCGGATCTAATCGTAAAGCTTCACGCAGACGATCTTCAGCAGATACAAGCTTTCCAAGAGCCCAAAGTGCTCTGCCTAAGAACAATTCAACAACACAATGTTGCTCAACCATTTTATCTGCTCGTTCGAGAACTTCAACTGCTTTCTCTGGTATCTCAGCTTGAACATAAGCAATTCCCAAGCATACTAGCGCATCGACATTCTCATCGTCATATTCAACAAGTGGTTCTAATGCAATAATGGCATCATTCGGTCTACACTCTTCCAATGCAATTTTTGCAGATTCGAGAACTTTCTCAGACACGAGTTGAAGCCTTCCTTTCTCAGTTATTATAGTGAAACCCTAGTCCTTCTTTCAAGTCGATGTCCATGATTGTTATTATAAGTAGCATGTGATAGGGGAAAAATGATGTCAGAAAAGGAATATGCAACACCATTTCCAATACTTCAAGCTGCAAATTTGCTTAGTCACAAATCCCGGATACGAAAATTCCGTCAAGCAATTGAAAGGACGATTAGTCCAAGTGAGTATGTTATCGACCTAGGAACAGGAAGTGGGATACTTGCAATCATAGCTGCACGACAGGGAGCTCGGGTTACTGCAATAGACGCGAACGCAGAGTCGTTGAAGTATGCAAGGGCAGCAGCAGAACGGAACGGAGTAGTGGAAAATATAGAATTTATCCACACTCATTTCTCGGATTTCAAACCAGAGGAAAAAGCAGATGTTGTGCTCTGTGAAATGCTCTCTTCAGTTATGCTCATTGAACAACAGATACCTGCCAGTCGATATGCTGTGAAGCACATCCTCAAACCAAATGGGAAAATATTACCCCAGCAGGTGAATCTGTTTGTTATCCCTGTACAAAACGAAATATTGTGGAATAGGTTCAACATTGAGGACTTGCAATTTCCACGAATACCGCAAACTGCGGATATGAAACAGAGCATTGACTTAGCAGATCTACTAGAGCTGGAGAAGTTTGATTTAACCAAAGATTCAGACCAACCGTTGAGCATAGACAAACATCTCAATTTTGAGATTGTCCAAAGTGGAACAGTACATGGCATCCTAGGTATGTTTGAATCAAAATTGCTTGATGACATCACATTAACCATGGAGGATGGATGGAGAGAACTCTTCATGCCACTTCCCGAGTCAGTTGATGTCAAGACGGGAACCAAACTTGATGTTAGAATATCATTCAGGCCAGGCGAATATGATTCACTAATTATTGAGATAGAATAATCTAACCAGTAGCTTTTCGTTCCATTGGTTGAGACCTATCAAGCTCAAAGACTACCGGGTTCTTTGGATCTGGGCAGGCATGAAGTTCCTTGCAATGATCTTCAGACCATGGAAAATACGAATTATGCATCATTGCATAAGCCACAGGCAACATACTAAACAGAGCATTAATGCAGATATCACCCTTCACACCGTAGTGTTCAAACTCGATAATATCGCCAACTTTGTGACCAATTGCACAATGACCTTCCTGACTCACTACTCGAGCAATTACTTTACGTGGTTCTTTTCCAACACATTTCTCTTCATTTGACATTTGAATCGATTCTTACAGGGAACGAGCGACCTATTATTGTTGTTGAGGAATAATATCATCAAGGGTCACACTTTTATCGATGTCCTTCAGGATTCTAATTGGTGGCTGAATAATATGGAGCTTAAGGGTCCGCTTTGCTACGTACTTGATTTTGATGATATCTATGACTATGCCTATCAGACAGCTCATAAAGTGAAAAATTCTGGGTGGAAACCAGAGGTCGTCATTGGGATTGCTAGAGGTGGGTGGGTTCACGCGAGGATTGCCTGTGATCTATTGGGAATAAAAGAACTCTATTCTGTTAAGGTAGATCACTGGGGTGTTACCGCCACAAAGGATGGTAAGGCGAAATTGACCAGTCCACTTACTGCAGATGTAACAGGGAAGAAAGTCCTCGTTGTTGATGATATCACTGATACAGGCGAGAGTCTTACAATGGCTGTTGAGCATGTGAAAGGATGCGGTCCAGCAGAAGTCAAGAGTGCAACACTCATGCATATTGCAGGGTCCAAATTCATTCCAGATTTCTATGGTGTAGAAGTGACGTGGGCTTGGGAAATCTGGCCTTGGAACTTCTATGAAGATCTCTCTGCTCTCATTAGTACAATCTTTGAAGGCGAGAAAGTCAAAGAATTCAGTACAATGGAGCTGATGAAACACCTTAGAGAATACAATAATATCGTGCTGGCTGATGACCAACTCTCAAAAATAAAAGCTCACATGGGATTCCTAGGTAAGATTGTGTATCCACTGGACAAAGTATGGAAATTGAAAGAGTGAGGTTGAATGAACAATGGCATTTGAAGCTAAACTATCTGTGGTTCCAATAGACAGGAGCAAGACCAAAGAACTGAATGATCTACTTCCAATTGAGATTGGTATGTTTGGGGGTAGCGGAAATTACGATTCCAAGGTCATAGAGAATCCAATCGAGGTAAAGGTTTTCACACCCTATGGTGAACCCTCAGACAACTTTATCCTTGGAACCGTCAAAGGGCGAACCTTCGCATTTCTATCCAGACATGGTCGCAATCACACTATTCCACCTCATGCTATCAATTACCGTGCAAATATTTGGGGGATGAAGGCTCTTGGTGTTGAGAGAATAATCAGCCCAGCTGCAGCTGGAAGTCTCCAACCTGCCAAAGTCAAACTTGGAGAATTCGTGATTGCAGATCAGCTCTTTGATAGAACTATGGGAACCCGAAAAGATACTTTCTTTGATGGGGGTACGATTGCCCATCTTCCGTTTGCAGAACCATTCTGTCCTGAACTAAGAAGGGTAGTAGTTGACACTGCAGGCAAAATGAAATACAAAGTTCATGACAAGGGAACCTATGTCTGTATCAACGGTCCAAGATTTTCAACAAGGGCGGAGTCAATGTTCTATCATAATCAAGGATGGGAAGTAATCGGAATGACTGCGTATCCTGAGGCTGCACTTGCCAGAGAGGCAGGAATCTGTTTTGTGAATATTAGTATGCCCACAGACTATGATGTTCACGCAGAAGAAACTGTAACTCATGAGATGGTCCTCAAAACAATGTCAGAGAATGTTGATCGTGTTAGAAACCTGACATTCGAGATGATTTCTAATATTCCTAAAGAAGCAAGCTGTGAGTGCCATACTGCAATGCAGAATGGTTTATTCTAAATAACCGAAGGAATCATAGCATGGACATGCTCATCAACAATCGGTGAGTCATCACTTGAAAGTAGCAGTAGGACAAATGGACCCTCAGATCTGCGATATGGAGAAAAATCTAGATAGGGTGAAATCTATACTAGAGGAATCCGAAAAGACGGACGTAGATGTCCTGGTTCTTCCAGAGCTATGTAATTCAGGCTATGTATTCAAGGACATTGGTGAAGCAACTGATTCTGCAGAATCAATTCCAGAAGGGGCATTTTCCAGAGAACTTCTTGAATGGTCAAGCAGTGGTCGGTTAGTAGTTGCTGGAATCTGTGAACGTACAAAGGAGGATCTCTACAATTCAGCAGCAGTTTTCAGAGATGGTGAACACATTATCACCTACCGTAAAATCCACCTCTTTCTGGATGAAGCTAATTGGTTCAAAGCTGGTCAAGATGAACCTCCAGTCATTGAGTACAGGGGATATCGTTTTGGAGTCATGATTTGTTTTGACTGGATTTTTCCAGAGATATCTAGAGTGTTAGCCTTGAAAGGCGCACAAGCTATTCTACACCCAGCTAATCTTGTTCTTCCATATTGCCAAGACGCCATGATTACCAGATCTATTGAGAATCGAGTTTTCACTGCTACTGCAAACAGAATAGGAACCGAACGTGGAGTGAAGTTTTCAGGGCTTTCTCAAATTACTGATATCAAGGGCAACCGTCTTTGTAAGATGAGCAATGGAGAAGTTGGAGTTTCATCAGTAACAATAGACCCAAAACTTGCTGATAATAAATTAATCACTGCACGAAATGATATTTTTGCAGACCGACGTCCGGGTCTTTACACTCTAATCACTCAGGACGATTGAACCTATTTGGAGCCCTGCCTTCCCAATAATCAATTGGATACTTTTCTCGATTACGCTTCATTTTCTCAACTACAGCTTTTGCAGGATCGATACCTGTTGTATCAGCAACTCTGAGAAGATAAACTAGAACATCAGCAATCTCAGATGCAAGTGCTTCTCGAAAATCATCTTCTTTTAGAGCCTCTTCAATTTCTTCATGTGTCTTCCACTGGAATAGCTCTAGAAGTTCTCCAACTTCAATAGACGTAGAGATTGCTAGATTCAAAGGAAGATTGTACTGATCCCAGTCACGCTCTTTTACGAATTCTCTCACAATCTCAAGAAGTTCTGCAAGAGTGTGTGGATATTCTCCCACAAGATCAACCCTTGCTTAACGTGGTTCGGGATCAAGACTCTTTTGAATCATCCAGAGCATATACATTGAGAAGAACACTAACATGAAACACAAGAGTAGTAGGGGTGAATCCAGTGCAGGGAATAGACCCACACCAGTTAGTATCCAACGTATAGTATCAATAGTACCAATGACAAGGCTGAGAACTATAACGATGATATTCACAGGACCCGCCCATCTCAATCGGTGAGTACCTGCTTGTGTCCAAGTTTTCAATGAGAAAACAATGCCTACGAAAGCAGCTATTACGAGGAAATAAACTCCGAGAATCATATAACGGTTTGGAGCCCAGATTGCAGGAGGAGTAAACAGAATAATCGCAAGCCCAATCAATGTAATAATGAATACAGGCAGTGGCCAGGGATCTGCTAGGAATTTCGCAAGCTTATCACCAGGTTCTGCAGCATCATATGGCCTGACTTCAGCAATGTCCACAATTTCTTCAAGGAGTTTTTCTTCTTCTTCCTCATCCTCTGCAATATCCTCAGCGGATAAAGTTTCATCTGCATCCTCATCTTCGAAGAATGTGTCATCATCATTATTCATTCGTGTTTCCTCACTATTCGAGTGGACTGATTTGAGACCGACCTCGTTAAAATCCTTGTTGTCTGTTAGAACTTGGTTGTTCTGCTATATAACATCATCAAGAAACTGGTATCTGACAGAACAATGATTAAAACTAATTTGTGAGCAGAAGTTACTATGTCTCTAGATGGGCTTTCAGTTGATGAGTTGATTACAAAGGCAAGAACCTTTCGACTACAAGGGATGAACAAGAAGGCTATAGAGGCTTTTCAAAAGGTTCTCGAACATCAACCTGATAATCTGGATATTCTTCATGAAATGGGCTTAGCCCATATTCACATTGGTGAGCAGACGGATGCAGTCATTGTATTCGATCTGGCGATATCAATTGCACCTAAAGACTACCGAGGTCACTCTAACAAGGCGGAGGCATATCTTACGATTGGTGAATTTGAAACAGCAAATACTATTGCAGACACAGGATTGAAACTGATTCCAGATAGTGGTGAGATCTGGACAAAGAAAGCAAGAGCTCTAGAGAGTTTGCTTAAAATCCAAGAAGCAATCGATGCGTATAATGAAGCTCTCAAACACGATTCGGGAAACCCTGAAACTTGGAAAGCACTAGCTCTCTGCCTGGATGCGCAAGAACAATGGGCAGCAGTTGCTAGAGCATATCGAATTGCTGCAGGTCTACATTCAAAACGTGGCGAATTGCAGGATGCTGACAGCTGCGAAAAATTCGCTCAAATGGCAGAACGCTCTTAGTTCAAAAAAAGAGAGTAGGGTCCATATCCGGACCCAACTATATTCTTCAAATTCTTATGATTCTTAACTGCGTTTCTTGTAGCAAATTCCAGCTATTACAGCTACAATTGTCATTGCAATGTAAGGTAGCAGATCAGCAATCAATTGAGCAAGCCCATCAGGTGGTGTGGTTGTTGTAGTTGTGGTAGTCGGTGTGGCGATTTCATTGCGAATACGAATCACCATTTCTTCACCAACATGTGTTCCAGCTGCTTCAACAGTGGCTTGAATAGTAATGTTAGTTCCATCAGCTTGTGAGGGAATTACATAGAAATAATTCTCAAGTTGACCCTCTGATGAAGCAAAGACATTTGCTGTGATTGTATAGTTATTCCATGCACCAGAACCAATCTTGACTCCAAGACTTACAGATTCTACAGGAGTAGAGTACAATCTGTGGGTATATACTGTGACATTAATCACTGCAGAACTGTCAGGAATGTTAGGACTCCAATATACATTCACGTCGTTCATCACATCAGCATCCGCCATACCCCAATCGAAGTCGTAGACATCTTGGTACCAGCTAGCGACAGCTTCATTCTCTATGATAACGCCTGCCTCACGATTTTCAGAGATGCTTCCATCACTGTAGTTAATGCTACTAATGAGTACGATTCGACCATCAACAATGATGGCCTTGTTATGATTAGCTGTGAACCATCGAGTATCATGCCAAACTATTGGAATATCATGTTCAGCCATTATTTCAGATATCTCAATAAAGTCCTTTTCTTCGTCAGTTATTATTCTCACAGTAACTCCACGAGCCTTTGCAGCAAGGATTGCATCAACTATCTGATCAACCTCACCACCATCACCAATACTGGTAAAATACGGAATCTGGATATCTAGAGTTGCTTGTGCAATGTTGATACAGTAGAGAATTCCTTCAAGACTTGTATCAGGACTGAGAATTGGTGTTACATTCATTGATCCACTAAATTCTCCAGCCGTTACAAATGGGCTTGCGTAGGTACTTGTTGTGGTAGGTTCAGTTAGAGCTACACCAGTTCCATGAGTACCTGCATCGTAATCAGTTCCTCGACTCCAATCATTATCAAATACTGAGAGGTAGTATTCTGCAACATCAGTATCAGTCATTGCTATACTCCACTCCCGATTTGCCAAGTATCCATATTCAGGGAAACTAGTCTTAGCCCAGTTACCAGCATGAACAATAGATGTCTTGTTATCAATGACGAGAAACTTTTGATGTGCAAAAGTGAAGTCAGAACTATTCGTCCATTTAACCGGTAATCCAAGTAATGTCAGGTTATTTGCAACATACTTGTTTGGATTGGGATACCCAAGACTATTCCATCCTATTAGAAACTTCATATCTATCGAGGGTTTTGCAGCATGTATCTCATGAATCAAGTTCAGAATATGTGGATGGTTAATCCCATAAATTTCAACATAGATACTCTCCTGAGCGCTATTCAAGAATTTCCAAAGTGCATCACGGCTTCCATCTGGAGATACGAATGTTGTTACATTCATATCCTTGTTGAAAGTCTGCCACGTGAATTCAGACAGTGCAAAATTCTCCATTGGCTCTGGAGAAGCTGCAGCTGTTGAAAACATAAATGGAATGAATCCTGAAAGCATTAGGGAGATTACAAACACAGAAAGTAGATTATGGTGGTGTTTTATCAAACAATAATCCTCCCGAATATTTCGGTCGCATTTCTTCTAAATGGATAAATCCTTTATACCTTCCGAAATAGTGTAAGTAGTGGAGATGAGAAAAAGTTGAAACTTTTCTACAAAGTGGACCCAGTTCAGTTCCCCGAATATATGAAAAAAATTC
>JABCTV010000243.1 GCA_018238205.1 Candidatus Thorarchaeota archaeon | reverse complement strand
GCTTCTTGGCGGATCCTTCGTCAGTCAGTGACACTCTACCCGAGTGAGTGACTCAATCATTGGGCAATGTCTCCGAAGAATCAGATGAATTTGAACTATAACAAGGTAGAGTAATACAAGGGAGAAATGTGAGAAAAAAAGGGGGGGAGGGGTGCCAAAGCACCCCTTGAGTTCCTTTACCTCCTTCTACGTACTAGAACGAGGATAACGACGGCTACAAGGACAACTCCACCAACCATGAGGAGTAATGCAGCTTCACCTAATCCAGGTCTCTGAGGGCCATACGATAGTGCACTGGCATAACCAACAAAGACAGGGTCACTGTCTATCGAGTGGCCACCCCAATTCGTAAAGGCTGTAGTCATAAATAGCATTTCTGCACTGACCTGCCAATCAGTGAAGCTGTCACCGTTTGAAGACTCATAGACTGCACTGAAAACACCGATTGGAATCGTGGATGATCCTGCTTCATATTCTACTGAGTGAGGAGGATTATCACCACCCCAAGTATAGGTCATCCCACCCATCTTGACCTCAGCTAGTGTGCCGTTCTCATTTCCGAAGCTGTAAGTGTTGCCCGTTACACTACCACCATCAGTATCAGTGATTGGCGTTTCATCGACATCATAGCGAGCGCCATGCGCTACGCCAAGAACACCGAAATAGTTCACAGCTAGACCACGATCATCTAAGACAGAGTTGTCGAAGTTGTGTAGATCCCACTCACCAATATAATGGTCAACCTTCAATTTGGCCTGATGGTTCCAAGTAGCTGAATCTGCTGGATCATAGGTTGCCTGATCGATTGTGAAATGTACATCAAAGCCCATCTCTTCAATCGAGGCGGTTTCAATGGCATAATCAAAGCAAGTCTGATTAAGACCAAGTGCGGCTTCTGCTGACTCCCTGAGCTTCCAGACGCCTCTCAAACCTCTCGAATGTTCGATGTTTATTGGATAGATTGTTCCATTCACATTATAGATTGTAGCACCAAAGTCAACTGACTCGAATTCGTCCAACGGAATTACTGTTGTATTCGATTCCTGTGTTGATCCAAAAGGCAATCTGAACTCAATAGAACCAACTTCATCGATGATGAAGAAGTGAGTCACTTCATCTGTTACGATTGTCTTATTCTCAATGTAGAAATCAGGTGCACCATTCGGCTCCTTAGGACCGTCACCATCTGGATCAATGTCATTGAAGAGGAGTAGACCTGCATAGTGTGCTCTGAAACCAACAAGAGTAACCTCTGTTGGTGTCATTGCAACATTGTAGATCTGATTGGAACCAAAACCAAGCCAAGTGACCTTGAATACATTAGAATCAGCTCCCGGTATATCCTCAAGTGTAATCGTCTTGTTGACTGTAAGCCAAGCGACATACTTGTAACCTAATGAAGGAACACTACGCTCATCATCAACCCAAAGAATATCCTTGATGGATTCCATTTCTGAAGAACTAATCGGATTCTCAAGATCATCAGTATGATACCAATAGAACTTCTCTGATGCCTCAAACTCTATCAGAAGTGTCTGCATTCCAACCCAGGTGTGTGTCCAGTATTCATCACCCGTTGCATTAACCGATGGGTCAAATAGAATACTAACATCTAGACGATCATAAGTGACATTCCCTTCATCGTGCCAGTGACCAACACGCTTTACATAGTACTGATCATCAGTTGTGAAGATATTGCCATCAAGATCGATTGCACCATCGTCTGTAACCGTCCAGACTTCCGGCTCCCAAAAAACAGTTGTGCCAAGATAGAAGCTTGTCGGAGTCCAAGCAATGCAACCTGCTGTGTGTATTACATCATATTCGCTGTGATGCTGTTGCCACTCACCCATTCCAAAGAATTTCGTTTCATAGTTCCTGAATACATTGAGATCTAATGCACCATCGTAGATAACGAGAGCGGGTACTTCATCAGTAAAGACGAACTCAAAACTGAGAACTGCATATGTATCAGTCAATACATCATAGTTCCAGTCGCTGATATCTAGAGCTGTATACATTACTTCTTCGATCTCTTCAACAAAAGTCCCATCCCAGAGCCAATATTCAGTTTCAATAATGGCCATTGATGAAATTGTTTCAGAATCGAATTCAAGTTCTATGTTGAAATCAGCGTCAGTGAACCAGTAGTGAGTGTCATTAGAATCAAAACTTGAACCTTTGAAACTGAACACTGCTTCCTCAAATGTTGTATTCATCCTCACTTCCCAGAGCCACCAGTAGAATTCGTATGAACCATTAAGCTTGTTCAGGGGTCCATGAATCTTGAATGTAGCATTCAAAAGCTCGTCATGAGTTGCTTGACGAATTACATCGCCATTTGCATCAGTTATTATGGCCTCCACAAATGTTGTTTTGAATGCCATACTCAATGTGTTTTCTTTGGCTATCTCTATTCGGGGAGTTTGAATCTTACCATCTACATCTTCAACCCACATACGGTAAGTGGATGGTCTAATCACTCCACCATCTTCCCAATCAAATGAGCAGAGATCGACTTTCTCAGTAAGTGCTCCAGCCCATTTTATGGTAGAACCACCATTCTCAACAACTGTGTTAATGGTATCCACCGTATAATAGTCAGATAATGGAGCGCTTGCATTGACATCGACTCCAAAGTGTGGCTTCCAATAGTGGAGACCGCTAATCCACTCAGTCCATTCCCAAGTAATGGCTTCATGACCAAGAACTACCTCTGGTGTAACTCCGTCATAAGTCATAAACAGGGAAAGACCCTTTGTTGTACTCCAATCATGGAAAGTTGTATCTTCATCAAATGGATTCTCAGGCCAAGTATAAACCACTTCAGCCATATGGCTTTCATTGAAACTCGCATCACAGAATGGAATAAACACTTCTTCCAGTTCATAATTGTTAGTGAGTTCCAACACAAATGACTCATCAACATCAACGTAATGAATCAAGTCACCATCAAGATTGGTCAATTCTGCCATGAAATAGCGAGGAATTTCATAATCTCTTGGGGGAACCTTTTGATTCAATCCCAAAGGTGGAGTTCTATATGTGCCTTCATTCAAAGCTGCAAGCCACGAAGGTACTGCGGGAACACCATCAGCATTCAAGACTTGAAGATTAGTGAAATAGACACCAGAAAGTTCTTCGGCTACAATACTCATTGCAAAGACAATACGATAGTGATCGGTCTCATTGGAGTATGTACATTCATCAAGATCGAGCTCAACGATTTTGCCAGAAATTGGTTCAGAAGAACCGGCTTGATAAATCAGACTCATATCAGTCCAACGAATCGGACTCTTTGTGATATTGACCTTCAGACGGAACCATCCCCTTGTTGAACCCTCTAATTCGATTCCTGAGAATTTCACTGTGTCCACAGGATTTCCTTTACCAAGAAAAGTATGTGGAATAATAATCTCAGCGAGAAGACCGACGTTGGGTTCGACATAGTACTCGTTATCTGCAATACTCGTACTATTGTCTGCATATGTGATGGTCACAGTTGGCTGTGGACCAAACATCCACCTTTCACGTTCATAATCATGAGAGTAATCATGAACATCCTCGACATGATTCCAACTAACAGTGACATTTGCCTCTTCAGTTGCTTGAGCGGTAGCAGTGTTTACTAATCCTAAGAAAACACTTGCCGCCAAAATTACAATTACAATAGCTGCCTTAGCGCGCATTTCTTATTTCTCCTTAATGGAAAAGACCGACAACATTTCTATTTACGACGTTCAGTACATATAGGCCAGATGAAGGAATCATATGTATGAATCATATAGCAGTTAAGCTAATCAAGAATGCAAATTGCTAAGAAACTATTTTTAAAAAAAGGGGAAGAGGGATGCCGAAGCATCCCTTATGCGCTTAACGCCTTCGACGTAGGAGCACAACCACTAGGACAACCAGTATCACTGCACCGCCTACAAGAACAATTAGACCATCGCCTTCATCTGGCGGAGTCGGGTCAGTTGTTGTAGTCGTTGAGGTTGGACCCATGGGAG
>JABCTV010000242.1 GCA_018238205.1 Candidatus Thorarchaeota archaeon | reverse complement strand
GGGAAGGTTGGCTCGCAGATGAACAATCGAAGGCAAATCTGGATGACATGACACTACCTGCCAATCTTCCAGCAATTCGAAAAGAACTCTATGGAAGACAGAGAAAAGCTGTGGTAGTATCTGTTGCTATCATTATTCTGATTTTTATTGGGGGATTCGGATACGTTCAGGTCAACCAGGGAAATTTAACTCAAGTAGTGTACGAGAGTCCCGAAGGAGGAGAATCAGTTGCAATCGGAGACTGGTTGGTTGGATCTTTCACGGGTGTAGAACCTCCATCTTCATCAATAACATTGGGAGTGACGTGCCAAGGGAGAATTGTTGATTGGTCTGGAGGGACGGGGTCGGTGTATTTTACATTCGAGCATAGAGCCATGACCTTGAGTGAATTTCAAGCGCTAAATGAAACTGAGTTCTCAGATTTGTTTGACCACTCTGAAAGTGGAAATCCTATGACCACGGGGACTTTTAGTAGTGGTCTTGGTGGTCCAATTCATGACTCAGAGTATGTTTGGGTTCTACGATTTAATGATGTCAATGGACGAACTTCTGGATCTGTAGATATTTGGTTTCAGGTGATTATTAGAGCCTTTTAGTAAAGAGTCCCCTGAGCGCCATCTTTTCCATAACTAAATCTAATTTACTCTGTATACTGTAAGAAATGAAAAGAGAGAGAAAAGGAGAAGGCGAGAGATAGAAGTTCTATCTCAGCGCCTGTAGGAGAAAGCATGTGTGATTGCCTGAGTTGAGATTGACTTGCTAGGAGCCTTTCTCTTGGTTGTCTTAGCGAATGCCATGATGATCTACCTCACGACGGTCGCGTAAGCGTAAGCAACAGCATCGGTTGATACCTTGCGTTTGTTCTTCATTGCGGAGTTAGTTCGGTTGTTAGTTGTTAGAGCCATAATAGTTCACAAGATATACCGTTCAGAATTAGTATATATACCGAAGGCACTATTGAGGGTCACAAATGAGAGTCACATGATGTGACTATTACAGAACGTCATCTAATGTGTAATCTAGTGTCACAGAATGGACAGAGAAAAACGTCAGTTTCAACAGGAATCGCATTGACCAGCTCAAATGACATACCACAATTGGTGCAGCGCATGGTATCACTGAGATTTGCTCGTTCAGTAGGAAGAGCATGTTTTCGCATGGATTCTAGTATTTGATCATCTTCGTTGATGTCTGTAGGAGCAATATCCCTGCCTTGTGCCCAACGAAATGTAGCATATAACAAGAAGACTATCATGGGAATGTAAAGAAAAGTATAGAGAAAGATGGCTTCAAGTGGAACGCTGATGATGATGCCATAGATACCAAGGATGCCTAAGATTAGAACAAGAACAAAGAGCGCCCATCTACCATTATTCGAACCAGTGCCTTGTTGATGATATGAATCATCATAGTAATCATCGTTCATCATGAGATGTGCACCCTACCTTCATTTGAAGCCTGAAGCCTTCTAATATCTTCTATATCGCAAGGTTGTCAAATATTATGGAAAAAGAAAGAAACACGGGCCTTGCTGGCCCGGTTCTCAAAGTTACAATTACTTTCTGGCAGTGACTTTAGTCACAACACCAACGGCTACGGTCATACCCATATCACGAACAGCAAACCTGCCGAGTTGTGGGAATTTCTTGTAGGATTCAATGACCATTGGTTTTAGAGGTACCAACTTGGCAATCATGGACTCGCCTTTCTTGACAAAGTCTGGCTTCTCCTCAGTGACCTGTCCAGTAGCTTGGTCAAGCTTCTGTAAGATCTCGTCGAACCTGCAAGCGACCTGAGCGGTGTGTGCATGAATGACTGGTGTATAACCAACAGTGATAGCACTTGGGTGCTGGATGACCATCACCTGACCGGTATAGTCAGTAGCAACTGTGGGTGGTTTATTTGTTGGACCAGCAACATCTCCACGACCTAAGTCCTTTCTATCAATACCTCGAATATTGAAACCGATATTATCACCAGGAACTGCCTGAGGCAATATCTCGTGATGCATCTCAATAGACTTGACTTCTCCAGTCTTGTCAGGAGGCATGAAAGTCACTTGCTGACCGGACTTCATGATACCAGTTTCAACACGACCTACTGGTACTGTACCAACACCCTTGATTGAGTATACATCGTTGATTGGTACACGTAAATCCTTGTCAGTTGGCTTCGCTGGAAGTGCAACTAGATCAAGTGCCTCAAGAAGGCAAGGTCCATCGTACCATGGTGTGAGGTCAGGGGTCTTTTCCTTCAGGTTAGCAGCATCAAGAGCTGAGGTTGGGATGAATGGAACAGTGCCTTCCTTGTAGCCAATAGTGGCTAAGAATCCACCAACTTCATCCTTGATCTCATTGTATCTGTCTTCGCTGTACTTGCAACTATCATCGTCGAATTTGTTCACCGCAACAATTAAGCTTGGTACTCCAAGGGTCATAGCAAGGTAAGCATGCTCCTTAGTCTGACCACCAGGTCCAATACCAGCTTCGAATTCTCCTCGCTTTGCAGACACAACAAGCAGACCAACATCAGCCTGTGAGGCGCCAGTGATCATGTTCTTGATGAAGTCTTTATGTCCGGGAGCATCGATAATTGTGTAGTAGTATTTGTCAGTGAGGAACTTAAAGAAGGCAATATCAATAGTGAGGCCTCTTTCTCTTTCTTCCTTGAGTCTGTCAAGTGCGAAAGCCCAAGCCCAGGATGGTCTTCCTAGCTTCTCAGCCTCTGCTTTGTGTGCCTGAAATGTTCGCTCATCTACCGCACCGGTCTCGTATAGCAATCTGCCCGTCATAGTGCTTTTACCGTGGTCTACGTGCCCTATGACGACGAGATTGAGGTGCTCTTTATTTTTTTTGCTCAATCTTATTCACCACGTTATTTTAGCCTGTCCACTGAATGTGACAGACTTTTTATGCTCCTTCGCGGGATGCTTTTAACGCTTTCGACAGGTTCCCTTAACCATTGAGATAGCGAGCCCTTTGTGTTGATATTCAATCATCTTAAAGAATTAGAATGCTACTGAACTAACTAATTCAGTAATCCAATGTCGTATCTGGTCCCAATCACGGAAATCAATTTTCTCTGGCATCTCTTCACCAGGAGGTAGTTGCCGACTTCCCATCTTCTTCACTAGCGCACGAACTGCAAAGTTGTACTTGTCAAAATCGAAAGCTCCACCAATGAGTGCATTCGAAATCGGTGAAAGTCCAGGGTATTGTTCGATTATATTATCTAAAAAGAGGGTTTGCGCTTCATCGCGTTTTTCAGGATCTCCAGCATAAGCACACACCACAAAGAGTGCAACCTTTGTTCTAGATAGACTGTCTATATTATTCTTGATATAATTAAGAGGCTCCTTTGTCCATCTTCCCGCTTGAATACCACTTCCTACAATCACCAAATCATATTCATCAAGAGGCGAAGGTGGTTTTTCTTTTTTCAAAAAGACTGTATCTACCTTGGCTCCAAGGTCTTCAGCTGTCTTTGACATCTCTTGGACTACCTCTGTCGTAGTTCCATATCGTGAGCCATAGCAAATGAGCACTTTAATTATCATTGAAATCAAGAAAATCTCAGACCTTAGTTCACTTGAGGGTTTCGAATTGAATTAATCAAGCCTTATCGTTCATTTTGATTCCCTTAGATCGATTCATCAAGCGTTATAGGATCTTCACTAGATTTCTTCCGAATTTGGGTCATCTGTGCAAGAATCACTCCAATTATGGTAAGAAATCCCCCAGTTATCTGGAGTAAGGTTATTGTTTCATGAAGAATAAGAACCGACATCAAAACTCCCCAAACAGCAACCAAATTCAGTGTGATTTGAACTCGTGATGCCTCGATATGCTTCATTGATTGATAGTAGAGGATGAATGCCATCACAGTGTTTACAATCGCGACCCAGGCTATTACAAGCCAAGTTACAGCACTCATTCTGAATAGTACAGTAACATCTTCAAGGAGTGCGGCAGATATCCAGATGAATGGAACTGCAAATAGTGTGCTGTAGAAAGTGACAGTCACT
>JABCTV010000241.1 GCA_018238205.1 Candidatus Thorarchaeota archaeon | reverse complement strand
CATCAAGAGACCTCAGACAGGACTTAGCCCCAAACGTCTTCATGATATAATTGGAAAGAAGGCCAGTCGGAATATTCCAGCTGATACGGTCGTGACCGATGATATGATACAGTGGACAAGCTAGGTTTGGTCCACGAATCACAAATATGAGATTCCAAAATCATTATACTAAGACACAAATAGACCCACCATATCTGGAAAGTAAAATAAGTGATTGGTCTACCATGACAAAAAGAAAGATAGCTGTAGTGACTGGGTCAAGAGCTGAGTATGGAATTCTGAAACCCTTATTGCATCTTATTTTAGAACGAGATGATTTGGAGTTATCTCTCATGGTGACCGGACTCCATCTCTTAGAGAAATTTGGAAATACAATCTCAGCCATTAAGGATGACAAATTCAAGATTGATTCCATTGTAGAAATGTATGATGAATCCGAAGAAAGCAAGTTATACCTAGGTCTCGCACTTGGTCGAAGCATTGATGGATTCACTAATGAATTGGCAAGGATTGAGCCTGATATTCTCGTTGTTCTTGGAGATAGACTTGAACCTCTTGCAGCAACTCTGGCTGCTGCCTTTCTCCGAATTCCAATTGCACATATCCATGGTGGCGATAATGTTGAAGGCGGTTTGATTGATGAGAGCATTAGGCACTCTATCACTCGTTTTTCAAACATACATTTTCCAGCTATTGATGAGCATGGTGAGAGACTGATTAAGATGGGTGAGGATCCATCGCGAATTCACGTAGTGGGTTCCATGGGTTTGGATACCATAGTAAAAAGTGACACTCCCACCAAAAAGGAGATTGCAAATAGAATTGGATTTGATATTGACGATAAATCCATGATTCTGATATTTCACCCAGAAAAAGCTGGAACTGATATTAGATTTCAAATATGTGAAATCATTGAAGCTATGAAAGAGTTGAAGTTGAAGACTCTGATTCTCTATCCCAATAATGACGCTGGAAGTGAAATCATAATTGAGGAAATTGAGAAGCTTGGAGATCTTAACTTTGTCCACATTATCCCCAGTCTCCCCCATTCTGATTACATTGATGTCTTGAAGCATATGGCAGTTATGGTAGGAAACTCAAGTAGTGGGATTATTGAAGCAGCGTCCATTAAACTACCAGTTGTGAATATTGGCTCTCGGCAGAAGTTAAGAGACCGTAGCATGAACATTATCAATGTGCCTGCAGATAGAATACAGATTTGTCAGGCTATACAAAAAGCAGTCAATGATGAAACATTTCGTCGCCAATTACAAGATCTGAAGAATCCATATGGAGATGGAAATTCAGCTGAGCGAATCGTTGAAGTTCTACGTACAGTCAAAATTGACGATACCTTACTCTGGAAGAATCTTGCCTATTGATGTCCTATTCACTCCCATTTCCTATAGGTTCCTGCATCATTGAAATATCTAAAACGGATTCCGTGCCTCCGTAGAAGATCTTTGACTCGATCAGTATCTTTGTCTGCCTTACCTTCGATGCGACGCGTAGGAACTTCAAAGGTTGCATCTTTGACAGTTATTGTGGCTCCATCACCAACATGTTTTGCCTTGATTTGGTATTTTGACGCCTCAAGGACAATCTGATCTAGGACCCGTTTTCGTTCCTCATCATCCACGCTACGAGGGAAGAAGTTCTCCTTTAGGATTTTAACTGGAATTCCACCTGCGAGACATCCCGAAGGAAGATTTTGATTTACTAGTGACATTGCTGCTACAATAACATTATCACCGATATCTATTCCAGGATTGACTATAGCATATGGCATCCAAACATTAGATCCAATTGTCACAGGTGCGTCTTGATAGGGGAATCCATCATATTCAGAAAGATACGCACCATGACTGAAAACCATACCATTCATTCCTATTCCTACTTCATCGCCAATCACAACATCGTTTGCAATATTGATTTGGCCTCTGACTCCTAGGTGAAGGAAATCACCTACTACCAGAGACCCTAGCTCTGAACGCCCTCCCCCAATAATAGCACTACTTCCAATCCAGGCCTCTCGCCCAATTTTTACACTCTTTCCAGAAATGATCACATTCGGACCGATTTTTGCAAAGTCCCCTATCTCAATTTCCTTACCAGTGATTTTTGCAGTTGGGTGGATGACCACATCTCTACCAATAGTAACATTTTCGTTTGTCATTGTCATATCCTAATTTCTATTCTACATGCATCCGATTTATGACTTACTGCTGTTTGAATCTTTCAAACTCAGGGAGAGCATTTTTATTCTCATTTAAATACCTGTGAATTGTTCTTGTAGAAATTCTGGTGATACATGATGAAGGTCCTCGTAATCGCACCACACCCAGATGACGAAGTATTAGGTGTTGGTGGTACAATTGCCAAACACACAAATCAGGGGGATGAGGTGGTAGTAACCATTGTCAGCGAGGGCGTGAGTGCGCAATATACCGATTCCAAAATGAAAAATGTTAGAAGAAAAGCTTGTAAGAACGCATGCCAGCTACTTGGTGTGGAAACAATCAATTTCTATGACTTGCCAGACGCAAAGCTAATGGATGTTGGAATAGTTGAGATAACAAAAGTACTTGGAGAATCAATAGGTGCAAATTCACCTGATATTGTTTACGCACCTCACAATAGTGAGTTGCATATGGATCATCGTATGGTGTATGAGGCAACTCTTGTAGTAACACGACCATATCTCAATTCATTCTCGAAGAAATCCGTGTATTTCTATGAAACATCAACTATGAAAAGTTCTAGTTTTAATCCCAATTACTATATTGATATCTCCGATTCTATTGACATGAAGATTGATGCATTCGGAAAAAGTCGTCACTCCGGTGAAAACCGGAGTCTTAGAATTTGTAGTGACCCGATTTTAAAAGAAATTCAGCAAACTGAAAATCCAATTCAGTATCAATATCTACTGAGGATAATTCATCCATTATGTGAATTTTCTCATTCTCACAGTGTAGCCCCTTTGCTCTTAGTAGTTGATCTCTACTGAAGATATAAACCGAGCCGTTAATGGAGTAGACTTTCAGAGCATCCTGTCTTCGTACAAATTCAGTTGTAAGATCTTTGACTAACCGTGCATTTTCATTCTCATCAAGTTCCACCATTGTAAAGTATGGACTTTTCTTGGATTCATATACTGTATAGAGGACATCTGCATTTGTAGCTAGAAACTTGGTGAAGGCTTCATCAATATCCGTTGCATTTCTAAAAGGTGATGTAGGCTGCAAATCAACTATTGCATCATACTCTACGTTATCCTCTTCTTCACAAAATTGAAGCGCATGTTGCAATACTGGAATTTTGGAAGCAGTATGTGTAGATAGATCAGATGGTCTGAGAAATGGAGTTTCTGCACCAAACTCTCGTGCAACCTCAGCAATCTCGGGTGAGTCAGTTGAACAGATAATTCTATCAGCTTTTCCCCATTGTTTGAGAACTTTGATTGTGTAGTAGAGAAGGGGGTTGCCATCCAGCTCTCGGATATTTTTATTCTTCACTCCTTTGGAACCACCCCTTGCGCAGATTGTACCTAAAATTCTCATTTTATCACACCTGTTCAACAGTTTGAATTTGCTATTGATTAATGTCCCTACACGCAAACATCTATTTCTTTTCTTGCATTGCAAAAATTGATTGTGATGAAAAAGAATAAGTAGACAATAATTGAGTTTGCACTAATTAGAACAGATTCGGAATTCTTGCGTGATGTGGTTTCTTGGAGGAAATATCCCTGATACAGATGTAGCCTTCGATGTCTGCGATTCGATTGACCGCTGAAGCATAGCTAGATAATTTCGCAAACTGATCATCTTTTCCATAATCCTTCTGGCTAAGAGTGAATACCGTGGAGCGTTTGCATGCACGACATACGCAAAACGCTTCACATTTTTGTTTCCAATTGTACATGATAACCGTGGGGATCTGCCCAAGCAGATCGAAAGTCATCTCCTTTGCTCCACATCTAGGGCAGGTGGCGACAAGTTCAGACATAGTTTTCTTCCTCTCTATTTTTCACCCAACGTATTTTATTAAGAAAAA
>JABCTV010000240.1 GCA_018238205.1 Candidatus Thorarchaeota archaeon | reverse complement strand
TTTGTTTACCTTTTACGCTCCCACCAAACAGAGTCCGCAGTATTTTGATGGAATTATCTTATGAAAATCAGTGACGAGAAGTATCAAGTATCTATGCACAATGTGAGAAGTTCAACACCAGACCTTTGAATTGGTAATAGCGGGTTATGTGAATCCCAAAACGCCAAATCTATGTAGAAGTAGGTCATACATGAGGAAGGACTCTCGGTGTTGGTTTTCCGACTTTGAAAAAGACGCATTTTGCAGGAATCAGTGGTTTTCCAACCGAATTATAGTACTGTCAGAAGTAGTAATGCTACGTATAACGCCTGAGGGTGTCGACGGTTCCGGCCCACTCTACGAACGTGTAGCTGTTATCGCTGATGATTGGCTGAAAGAACATGGTCTCGCATAGCCTATCATTATGAACAACTGATGAAATGGAACGACTTCCTTTGCCCAAACTAGTCAATATAAGAATCATTGCTGCACCTTATACTTCCATTTCCTTGAGAGATATCTGAAATCCCTTTGCTAACAATTCATCACGAACTCGTTGGTACCTTACTGATTCTGACTGAACCCACTCAATTACTTTCTTCCTCTTTCGCTTATCATCAGGAGGTGCAATCATTGCTACTAACATAGCATCGTCAAGAGTTCGAGTGACTAAGCGGAATAGTAGAGAAACTCTACCAGTTCCAACAAAATATATAATCTCGATGCAGGTATCTCTGGTAACAGCGCCAATATTATTTAGTAGAATTTTCTCATGTTGACTCCTGATTCGAATATTCAAATCTCCGGACCCAATTGTTTGATGTTTATGGCATATCTTAAATTATTCTTATGAAAAAATAGCTATTGCTTTAAGGGTCATAAATGCTGATGAGTGTTAGCGTTTGTTTGGAAGGAGTTGTAGGATTTGAATGCAACAACTGATAGTGCTAAATGGGCAAAGTGGATTATGGTAATTGCAACATTGATTACACCATTTGGAGTGTACTTCCAATCACTAAATGACTCAACTATTTCAGTGTCAGTGAATGCAATATTGTGGGGGACTTTGCCTGAATATAATGTCAGTGGATCGATCATATACGATTCATACATCATTATTGGAAGGGGACTCTTCTATGGTATTTTCAATATCTGGTTTGGTTTTGAAGTCATTAGATATTTCAAAGACCACACTCGAAAACGAGAAGCTATTATTGCAGGAGTACTATCAATAGTATATCCTCTTGCGTTGGCAATTACTTCATGGCAATGGATTAGCTATTCAGACACTTTTGTCTACATAGGTCCAATTCCCATCCAGCTTGTAATCGGTCTACTATTGATGAAATACTTTGGTGAAGCTCAACTTCATGAACCTTGGAGTGATTGAGATATATTTACCAAAAGGAAATCAAGCATTTTTGGTAAACTCAGAATGGTGCGGAGGGCGATTATGTGGGAAGGTATGAGAATTAAGGAAAAAGTAAAAGAGAACATATCCATTGTTAAAATGGGGTAAACTATGAAGGAAACATCAGCCAAAAGAGGATGGCTTCATAGGAATAGAAAATCTATTGCTGTTATTGTTATTATGTTCATCGTTGTCCCCTCAGTCATTATCATACCCAATCTCATCAATGATAACGAATCGGAGTATGAGCTATCTTACTCTCTTACAGTATGGATACTGTCACTAGAAGAAGAATATGACCTGCATCTGGATTTCTACAGGTCACAACAAGATGCAGAAAATCGAGTCAATAGACTTCAGGGTATCATATTTGAAATACAGCCCCTAGCTGCTGAAGAACACTCTCTCTTCTTGATCAACCTCCCTGAGGACCTACAGGGAATGTGGGTGAGAATATGTCTTGATTCATACGATGGTGCGCCTTATGTCGTTTTCAGTTCAAATATTGGACAGAAAACAACCACATCATTACTTGGTCGTGAAATCAGTATATTGATAGAGCCATGGCTTGGATAAGATCTTACTCTTACCCATACGCTAACGCCCGAGGGTGTTGACGGCTCTGGTCCACTATACGAG
Source organism: Candidatus Thorarchaeota archaeon (assembly GCA_018238205.1). Taxonomy (GTDB): domain Archaea; phylum Asgardarchaeota; class Thorarchaeia; order Thorarchaeales; family Thorarchaeaceae; genus SMTZ1-45. The sequence continues at coordinate 2,044 of JABCTV010000240.1, read as the reverse complement.
CGTGAAGCCGTTATTGCAGATGATTGGCTGAAAGAGCACGGTCTTGCGTAATCTATCAATATACAAATAATGGAATGGAACGATTTCCTTCGCCCAAACTAGTCAATATGAGATTCATTGCTGCATCTCTGTTTCTTTGAGTGATATCTGGTATCCCTTTGCCAATAATTCATCACGAATTCGTTGGTACCGTGCTGAATCTGACAGAACCCACTTGATTACCTTCAACCTCTTTCGTTTATCATCAGGAGGAGCAATCAATGCCACTATCATAGCATCATCAAGAGAGGTCCTTCCTCTTTCCCTTACTTCTTTTATCGACAGATTGATTACTGGGAGCTGTCAGCAGTTCCGCAAGTGGGTTAGATTATCATCAATAATAGAGAATGAGTATCTGACCGGTAGGTCCGAATATGAATAACAAATCAGATAAAATCGAGGAGTATTGTACGGTTTCAGTTCCCTGATTTCATTTTTCGGAGAACCCTAATAACTATAGCAAGGAGCGAGGACGCGGGAAATTGTTGAATCCAAATAATTGTATATTTCATACCCTGCGAGGCTAGAATAAAGAGTACCATTGGGGCTAGCACCTGTACAACCAAGAGAGTAACCAGTAGACCACTATCACGTACGAAGGTCGTGTGGTTTGCCTTCCGCAGGATTAAGTAGGCAACTATAGTGACTCCTATCCATAGTGAAGCAAGAAACCAAGATGTCAGCTCTGCAAAATCATAAAACGGAGTATTAGAATATGGGATGGTGTAGAATGTACTATACCGACCACTGTACGTACCCCAGATGAACAACCAATGTTCGTCATCTAGCTCAAGGAACATGTCCGCCTTATAAAAAATGACTATTGGTATACAGAACAGGGAAAGACCCAATAGAACGAGTTCCGTTTTGTTTTTCACTCACTCTTCCTCCATATTTCGAGAGGTTTTACATAATAGTTTAGATAACCTTCAAAATAATTAATAAATCTTTCAATATTGGTGGGCGGATGTTTCGCACTATAGAACTCAGGTCAAATCAATTTTCGTCGCTCTTCTTATCTTAATGCTAACGTCCAAGTTTACTCTTATGATCAATGGGGTCCGAACACAATCCCTGATGGAAAATATTATGGATGGGAATCATCTATTGCCTCTGAATCATATTTAGGGAATACATACAGAATAGATACCATAGGCAGTTCCCAATATTCTTACCATTTCCTTGGCCAGACTAGTCAATACTAGATTCATCACTGCATCTTATTCCTCCATCTCATTGAGCGAAATCTGAAATCCCTTTGCCAATACTTCACTGCGAATTCGTTGGCACCTTGCTAAATCTGACTGAACCCACTCTATTACTTTCATTCGTTTTTGTCTATCATCAGGAGGTGCAATCATTGCTACTATCATAGCATCATCAAGAGATTTAGTTAGTAGTATCACTTAATATGCTACATTACCCATTTTACTGCGCTCATCACTGGTCTGAGCATAGATGGCCTGGTTGGTAGGATATGTAGGAGATGAAACAATGCAAGGATTGGATGTATTTATACTAAATCCGTGGGTCTTATTGGTAGCTGCTTTAATTCTAGTTGTACTTGTCATTGTAATTGGACATAAAAAAGGTGCAAGTGGAATGCGATATTGGAAAATTTCAGCAATTGAAGTTGTCTTTGTTTTCATACTATGGCAACTCTTGTCTTTTCCATTGTGGATAGTTGTCATGACCTATACTCAGGGTTCGATAGAACAAAGATTTCAACTTGTAAATATTGGAAATGTGCTTTTATATTCAGGATTATTTATCTTCTTGCTATTCATTGAAAATCGTCGTGGATTTACCAAAAAAGATAGTGAGAAGACTGTTGTCATCAATGATACTTGAGGATTATGTGTCAAGTGGATTGACAGGCTGATTCAGCAAGCTGATAGGTTAAAACCTACGTGATCACCATGACAGACTCATAGTCGTGAGTTATACGGTTTTCATTACTCAATAATTGTAGAAAATGCATAGCGTTCTCGTGGGATACCTACCT
>JABCTV010000239.1 GCA_018238205.1 Candidatus Thorarchaeota archaeon | reverse complement strand
TTTCAATGCTGAAGAAATTTTATCAAGTGTGCCGGAATTCACAACCTGGATACTTTCAGACTGGAGCCTGCCATAACCGTCAATAGTTTCAGTCACCGGCATCAAATCCTCTCCCAGAAGACTATTAAAAAAAAGCGTAGTAGATATTTTTCCTTTCAGACCTTCCATCTTGAGGTTTCCAGTCGTTCTTTTAGCGAACGCAGGAAGCCGGCGCCGGTGGCGAAGAACATAGAGGGCAGGAATGAATGTCTAATCCTCTTGATAATGAGTGGTGCCAGAAAAGCAAGTCCACCTCCAATTGAAAACAATAACAATACGATGACCATGCTACCAAGAAAATTGGGGTTATCCGTGAGAGCTGCGGTGAATAATATCCAGTTCCATGTTTCATGATACGTAACATATCCCGTCCAGGGTAACGCTCCCATCCAACCAGCATTGAAGGGACTCTGAAAGATTACACTTGTAACAGTTCTAAATTCTCCCGTACTACCTTGGTTCACTGGAAGCATAAGATCGAACATGACCTCGTAAAATTCACCAATCATGAAACTAACCAGAAACAATACAATTCCTAGATAAAAAAAGAAAAGTCTAACTTTGTCTTCTCTCCAAAATATTGAGTGCTTTTCTTCTGTGTCACTATCTGGAACCTCTGCTCTGCTTGAATCTAGTTGAGGGGGACTGACTAAGTATGAGAGATATCTCCGCAGCTTACTGCCATTCCCGTTCCTTAACCATGGAGTGACAATGATGAACAAACATAGCGCAATAACCGGCAGTGCGATCGCAATGATAGTTGCTTGGCTGACAGTGAACTCTAGGAACTGCATCAACATATTCTTTTCACCTAGAAGGTCATTGAGATATTACGATTCTCAGAGGCCTTGATTCGTATCCTCTCTGTGCATATTTCAGCATCATCCCAGTGTCCTGTCCTTACTGGATCACCAAATCTCAAGAATTGAATGAGTTTCGCTTCATCGTAGACCTTTCCTGCAAGAGCGATGGTTCCTGGCAAAGCCAGTATGATGAAACCCGGTAGGAGCATGACTGAATATACTAGCAGGCTAATTCCTGCAAGTGCAGCTATCATCCTAACGGCACTACCAGTCAGTACTCGTTTGATAGACATCTTCAGCACAAGTGAAGGAGCTACGTCTGGGATTCCTTGTGTCTTGATTCGTGCTTCGTACATTTTCCTTTCCACGCTAATTAACGTTCCGTTTTTACGGAACGTTCTGTTATTCCCTTACGTTCTGTGTTTATAAATCAATGGATGAACGCCATAAGTCAGAGGAAATCGGCATGATGTGCACAAGAAGGTTACAGGGAGAGAGTCAGAAAGTGCTTAGACCGTTATGTGAACCGAACCTTATGCTTCAAAAAATGCAAAATAAACAAGATAATAAGGAAACGCGTCGAGCGAATGTGTGCAGGCGACAAAGTACATGCGCCTTTCAAATGTGGTTTCGTGAGGGGACTTTCCCGTTTCGTAGATCCAAGATAGGAAGAACACGCTAGTTTTGAAACGTCTGCTAATCGCTAAGCGAGAGATTTACAATGGGTTATCAAGAACGTGAGCCAATTGAGGCTACTGTGGCTGAACTTAAGCCACGAATGAAGAATATTACAATCACTTTCAAAGTGGTTGAAATAGGCGAAGAGCGCGAAGTTACTTCCCGTGGAGATGGTTCAACACACCGAGTTGCAGATATCACAGTAGGTGATGCAACCGGAACTGTACAAGTTCCACTTTGGGATGCTACGATCGACAGCGTTACTGCTGGTTCAACATACCTCTTGAAGAACGGATACACCGGTCTTTTCAGAGGAAATCTACGCTTGAACGTTGGCAAGTACGGTGAGCTAACTGAGGCTGAAGAGGCTATCGAAGAGGTCAATACTGAGGTAGACATGTCAGCTGAAGAACACGAAGATGATCGACGCCGACCACGCTATGGTGGTGGCGGTGGTTACGGTGGCGGTGGCGGCCGAGGTGGCGGTGGTTACGGTGGCGGTGGAGACCGTCGCGGTGGCGGAGGCTACGGAGACCGTCGCGGTGGTGGCGGTGGCGGCGACAGACGTCGCAGATACTAGACATCTATATCTTCCAAATTATTAATGTTGAAGTGTCGGGTATCCCGCGAGGAATGCCCGTCACAACTTTTCTTTTTTGCAAGCATCTTTAAGCCTGAACTTTTGTTAGTAGAACTGTGGCTTAGATGGGTCGTACATTTCTTACTCCCGAGCATCATAAGAAACGAATCGAACGTATTGAAGAACAACTCAACGATGATGATTTTGAAACCTTACTTGTCTTCAATTCTAGGAATATATTCTATCTCACTGGACTGTCCTTTATTCCGACAGAACGACCGATTATCCTCATACTTCACAGAGGTGAAGTAAACTTCTTTGTGCCTTCGTTGGAGATAGACCATATAGAGCATCAGGTTCCTTTTGTTTCGCAGATTTTTTCGTATTTCGAGTATCCCGATGAAAAGCATCCGATGTATCATTTGGCTGCAAATCTCATGAAGGATTTGAAGATACAACCCAACAAGGTTGCCTCAGAAGCAGGTGGAGCACCTGGCTATTGGGGATACAAAGGTCCAAGCCTTGAAGATGTCACTGGTCTGAAGTTCAAGTTACTACCTGATATGATAATGGATATGAGAGTTATCAAGGAACCCGAAGAGATCGAGCTAATGAGAGAGTCTTCCAAATGGGCTGATCGAGCTCATAAGTATCTCCAAGAATTTACAGAGATTGGAGCCAATGAAATTGATATTACAATACGTGCAAGTACTCAAGGATCTCAAGATATGGTCCAAGAGCTAGGGGATGCATATCGTCCCAGTGGATTCTCTCTGTTTCCTGCAATTGCACTCTATCGAGGTCAGATAGGCCCAAATTCCTATTTTCCACACGCTCTTTCAAGAGGCCTTGTTTTCAATAAGGGTGATACACTTGTAACTGGTGCTTCATCAGATGTTTATGGGATTCATTCAGAATTGGAAAGAACCATGTTTATGGGAAACCCTACTGATCGACAAAAGGAATTGTTTAATGCAATGATGGCTGCCCAGGATGCGGCTCTAGAAGCCGCTGGACCGGGAGTCAAATGTGCTGATGTCGATAGAGCTGCCAGAGATGCATTCAAGGCCAAAGATGTCTTTAATCTTGTTCGTCACCATACTGGTCATGCACTAGGAATGGAGGGTCATGAGCGGCCATTCCTTGATATTGGATCTGAAGATATCCTTCAACCTGGAATGATTTTTTCATGCGAACCAGGAATCTATGAACAAGGATTAGGAGGGTTCCGTCACAGCGATACTTTTGTTGTGACAGAAGATGGTATCGAGGTGACCACAAAATATCCTCGTGAACTGTCAGAACTCATCATAGAATGATTTCCTAATCTAAGATTTCTTCTTTCTTGATTTCTTGGGGTTGTTCATTGCTCGCTTCATGAGTAAAGAGTACATTGTATTGGACATATGCGACTTAGGATTGACAAGGGGTTCTGTTACAATTTTTGTTGTTAGACTCAATCCCAGTCTTTCCATGACAACCTCGATTTTTCTTAGTCCATCTAAATCTGTTCTCAATCCGAGACCTAATAGTAGCAGTACTTGAGATCCATAGGCTGTCATCCATAGATCCTCGAGATGAACTGAATTCTTTGGGTCAGTTGTTGAAAGACCCGAAGAGTGGGTGCGGGGTAGGTCTGATATCGATGTTTTCGTCTTTGGCAACAACATTTCAGGAGAGACTAAGAGATTGACATGTAAAATGTTCTGGGAACTCAGCCAAAAGTATGATTTAAAGCTTGAAAATGTTGCAGCAATACATCCTATTATTTTTTTCATCGACGCGCCTCAAAGGAAAATATTCTATGATATTATAAAATCGAAAAACTTCGATAACCCTTCGGTTAGAAATGCCCTCAAGAAACATATGCCTAAATGGGAGGAAATAAGGAAACTCTCCTTGTTAGTCCCAGATTCCTTATGGAAATTTGCATGAACATTGCATAAACAATTTGGGTAAAATCATTGAAAATATTAATAATGATATTGA